>CAITCX010000503.1 GCA_903890885.1 uncultured Dehalococcoidia bacterium | reverse complement strand
GGCTGTAATATCCGCTAATGATACCTCATCGTAAGCAGCCAGGATCTTGGCAGTGTTCTCATCATTAGCTTTGGACGCGTTTAGAACCCGGACCAGGCTGCCACGGGATAGCACATCACCATATGACCTATAATAGTCGAATGCCACCTCGAATAATATTTTAAAACGGTTCAGATCAGCGTCGGACTCCGCAATGAAGATGGCTGGCTTTAGGCATTTCTCCGTTACGATCTTAAAATTGGACTTGTCAGAAAACAGGTGCTTAAGTATTTCTGTTTCAACAGACATGGAAACTCCTTAATAGGTTTGTATCGAATCCATACCAAAGCGCGCCTCCGTGGGGCTTTGTATGGAGCAAGGGAACTCCTTTTGCAGAATATCGCGGTGTTCAAGAAGATGCGGGTTCACAGTGATGACAAAAACGGAAGTTTGCTGCCGGCGGGCCAGTAGTATTTTCTGCGCGAACATCTCCCAGGATTTGATAAAATCCACGGAAGCGTCCTTCATCTCCGGGCAGATCTCCCGGAACCGCGCCATGATTTTCTCATAGGGAGTCAGGCGCTTCAGCTTCTTTTTAGCCGCAGTTATACGTTTTAAGGTTACTGGCTTATTCTTGCTGCCCAACCTGATGATCTTTTTCTTCGGCGGCATACGCCCTCCTATAGCTTTATGGTGTCTCTGAAGTTTGGCCCCGTGAACTGCACACGCTTCATATGCTCTTTTATAATGGAAGCGATGCGGGCGCCGGACGGGTTGGCTAGAGCCAATTCCGTGATATTCTTGTGGCTGGTGAGAATAATCGGCATCAGGTTGTTACAGCGGGCACGCACCACCTTGTCCAGCACCGAGTCGACATAAGCCACCTCATCACGTATCGGCCGGTAGGCGTAACCCATGTCGTCAATCATCAAGTAGGTGGTGTTCTGCAGCATGTATGCGAACGCGTCACGTGACCGAATGATATTGTCCACGCAATCCGTCAAGGTGGTGAAATACGCCGAGTACCCATGCCGCAGTGCCTCTATCAACACTGCGCAACCCAGGTATGTCTTGGCGGTTCCCTCCGCACCCCAGAGATATAAGCCGGTGCCATGCTTTCGGTACTTGGTCATGGATTTTATGTAGGACGCCAGTTGTTCCTTGGGTTTCTCTGATTGAGGGGAGGTGATTACCGATAGGGCCGCCTTGCGATATTTCATCGGAATACAAGCGCGCACCTTACGCACTTCAACGTCATATTCATGGTAGCAAGGGCAATCGAAGTCCAGACCATGGCACTTCGGGCAAGCATCGATTATCTGCCGCTTCTCTGCGGTAAGATAATCCACATCAGTATTGCTTCCAGCTAAGGTCATCGTTAGTTCCTCCTGGCGGTATCCCGTGGTACCATCTTCTCCCGCAGGGCGAACAGGTGGCTCTCTATTCGGCCGGAAATGCAGGCCTGGCAGATGGATACGTCCAGCCGCTTGCTTGTGTCTTGCCGCATGCAGGTAGGTAGCTTCATAAACGTGCAGGGATTTGAATCAACCCCGCCTATACGATCCTGCCTACCTGGTTCTAAGTTATAGTTTTTATCAGTCATCGATCTCACCTCCGTTAAGTTTTTCTGTTGAACGCACCAAAATAAACATTCTCTGCGTGTGTACGGACTTTAATAGCCTCACCTACTGATTTAAAATATCCTAAATGTTTACGTGACCCATTAATGCCAATATAGGCAATCCAACTCTTGTGCGAAATACTCCACCAAACTCCTCGATACCCTGACACATTGTGGAGCCTAGCTATACGATTATGGCAATTTTGCATTTGTGTAGCCAAACGAAGATTATTTTTTAAGTTATTAAGACCATCCCCATCAATGTGGTCTATGGTAAACCCAGATGGGCAAGGTAGTAGCAATTGCTGCATACGTACCGTTTTCCTTCGCCCCTGAATTGTGACCTGAGTCTGCGCGTAAAAAGTTCTCCCATGATATCCAGCATACCACCTATACATTTTAATTTTATAGTAATCCTGCTCAGCCAGTAAAGCCCATTGCCCTTGGGTTAGTTTAAGCTCGACTATTCCGGTCCCAAAACCTGATACAATATTAGGTGTAACTGGTCTACTCATGATCCACACCCTCGAGTGTTAGGGAGGTATGGCGTATAACCGCATCGTATACTTGCTTATCGAGCTTGGTCGTAGCAACTCCTGATTCGGTAGCAATGATTAGTTCCCCTATCCTGGCTAATGCATAGCTGTCTGCTTCATCATCGGTATCAAATTCTACCCCCCATTTCTTGTAAACCCCTAAAAGCATTTTGCTTTTAGGAGCAATACCGCTCCCGATAACATACTTTTTTAAGGTAGTGGGGGGTACGATTAATAATCGGAGATTTAGCCTGTGCACCAGCAGCTTGATAGTACCTCCTAATTCCCCTAAAGAAAACACAGCACCGTGGCCTTGATAGGCGTAACCCTCAAGCAGCACTATTGCCGTGTTCGTAGGGATTGCTGCTTTTATTCTCTGCTCTATCTCGATCAACCTAACAACACCACGGGTTTTTGGTGTGATAGCGCAGGTTGAGTGTGTGGT
>CAITCX010000502.1 GCA_903890885.1 uncultured Dehalococcoidia bacterium | reverse complement strand
GCGTAGATCTTTGCCAGCAGTGGGAAGATCTCAGCTTTAAAGCGGTCGCCTGCGCAATGCTGGCACGCCTGGAGCAAGTACGAGGCAATCCGGAGGAAACTCAAAAAGCTGTACGAAGCACAGAGCAACTGGCAGAAAAATGTCTTCTTTCTCCCCGGCAATCCATACTGGTGAAGTCTGATCTGGGGCGTTTATGGCTAGCCCAGGGAAACCTTGAAAGGGCGTCTCAACTCATCCAAAAGAGCGGTTTAACCATAGAGGACGACTTCTCCTATCAGAGAGAGCCAGAATACGTTATCCTGCTGCGTACTCTTCTGGCGCAGGCAGACTTTGACGCTGCCCTGGCCCTGAGCCAGCGCCTGCTGCAGAAAGCCGAGACTTTAAAGCGAACGGGTAGGGTTATAGAGGTCCTGGTTCTTCAGGCACTCATTTTTCAAGGTAGAAAAGAGCTTGACCAGGCCCTGGCGGTTTTGAAGAAGGCTCTCAATCTGGCCAGGCCGGAAAGGTATTTCCGTACATTCATAGATGAAGGCGAGCCGATGGTCAGATTGCTGCACCAGGCCAGATCAAGGCAGATTGAGACGGAGTATGTCACAGACCTGCTATCCGGAACAAAAGAGGCTTCCGGCACAACACAGACTCCACCTCAACTTCTGAGCGGGCCGCTGACTGCACGTGAGGTAGAAGTGCTCAAGCTGATTGAAGCCGGTTGTTCAAATCAGGAAATTGCTGATAAATTTGTCATATCCATTGCCACCGTGAAGCGTCATATCAGCAATATCTATACCAAGCTGGATGTAGAAAGCAGGACACAGGCTATTGCTATTGGGAAAGAGTTAAAGCTCTTCGAGTGAACGAAAGTAATAAGTTATTCAATAGGCCGGTAGTGGAGACAAGCCACTGCCGGTCTATTCGTTTTTACCGGCTAAAATTTTGAAACGAGAAAATAGATACAACCCCTCATACAACCTTCAGTCGATGAACCCTCATCACGAATCCACTAAATTGGGAAGTATGATAAACAATCATAAAGAAAACGGCAACGAGAACAAGAGAATACTTTCCCAGGGGTTCTTCGAAATTCACGCCAAAGGGCATCTCGATAAAAGCTGGTCGAACTGGCTGGAAGGCCTGGAAGTAGAGTTGCTGGATAATGGAGAAATGCTTCTTTCCGGATATATTAGAGACCAGGCCGCACTGATGGGCGTACTCAACAAACTATACAGACTGAACCTGACTTTACTCTCAGTTAATGAAATCGATCAAAATTAGTGATTTCAATAATAAAACAAAAAAAGGAGTATGCAAAAATGGAAAACACACAACAGTTCAATCCCAATCTGGTAACAGTCCCGAGAAGCGCACTTATTATTGAGAAAGTGCACAATTGCGCAAATTGCCCTATCCGGCGGTTGGCGGCCAAACATCCGCAGTCGGTATTTGCCTGGATCCACAAATGGCATAAAGCCTGGTGGCCGGGCTGGAAGGCCAATCAGGCCAGGATGTGTGCCTCCGCTCCAGGGCGGTAGATCGAAAAACAATTTTTGTATGTGTTATGTCAATGCCGAAAGCAGTAAATAATTATAATAAAGAAGAGAGGAAGGAAATGGAAAACAAGAATGGGAAGCTCGAACAGGTATGGTCTGGAATTGGCTGGGGATTATTATTCATACTGGTTGGCAGTCTGATTTTCATGGACAACAAAGGCTGGATCTCCAGCGGTCAAGGGTGGCTGTATTTTGTCATAGGTTTGGGTGGAATTTTTATCCTGGGATTTCTGGGACGTTACTTTGGGAATCAAGCTAATCGCCTGAATGCCGTGGGCGGACTGGTGGTTGGTTTAGCCCTGGTTTACATCGGAACGGCTTTTCTTTACGGGTTCGGTAACTGGTGGCCTCTGGCATTAGTCCCCCTCGGAGTGGGTTGCCTGATAAGAGGAATCTGGCGCAATAAACCTGAATCTCTGGCACGGTAAACCTTTAACATAGATAGATAGATGGGCGGGGGATCAGGAGGAGAGGAAAAATGGATACAAATCCAGGAATTTTTCTCCTCCTTTTTCTCGTACACGGGATAATTGGTTTAAAGGAGGGTATGTTATGGCTGTAAAAAAGGAATATCTATCGCCCTGTGGGATGTACTGTAGTGTTTGTGCGGTCCGGGCAGCGGATCGCGACGATGATCAGGAACTTAAAGGAATATTAGCCCCGCTTTTCGGGGTAAAACCTGAGCAGATTACCTGTGAAGGCTGCCGATCCGATAAAATGTTACCTTTCGCTCAAGGCTGCGCCATCAGAACTTGCGCAGGCGAAAAGCAACTCGAAGGCTGTCATCAGTGCGGGGATTTACCCTGCGGCCACGTCAGGTCTTTCCCGTTTGAGATTGCAAGGCAGCAGATGCTGGCAGCTCTATCGCGCTGGAAGGAATTGGGGACCGAACAATGGGTCATTGAAACGGAGAAACGCTTTACGTGCCCTCATTGCGGAGCGCTCCTGCATCGTTATGCAAAGGAGTGCAACCACTGTAAAAAGCCGATGGTTTGATAATTAACTTACGGCAGGAAAACATTTAAACCGATTGAGTTCTGAATTCTTGAGGTCGATCTCGCACTTTATACATATGACATTGACTAATTTGACCAGATAAGCGCCCCAAGGCAGGCGAGTATATTTGGCTTTAATGTCCTCAACCTCTGCAATAAACCCCTGTGTATTGTTTTGCTGAGACAAGGCCTACTTGACAGGCTCCATGCAAGAAGACTCCCTGCAAGTACTGCCAGACTAACTGCATTAGCAACATAATTCAATAAAATATATAATAATCTTTACCTAAGCCTGGCGACAGAGAAAGAAACCGCCATTGCAGGTTTAAGAGGTAAAACTTTTTATTGATCGGAGAAAATCGTGAAACAGATGAAGGCAGCTTATTCACTGATAGCAATCTTGTTAGCGCTGGTTGTTCTAATTACAGGTTGTGCTCAAGGCGGCAAAAGCAGCCCACAAAGCAACCCACCAAGCAGTAACAGTGCGGCTTCAGCTAAAGCAGTGAACTGGAAATACGAATCCTCCATTAAAGAACCACTGACAGCTTCCAGCGACAAACAGGAAACCCGGATTGGAAATCTGGCTTCTAACCAGGTGCAGCTAATAATCCCGGGGGGAACGTTTAAGACCAGCACTGAGATCACGATGCAGAATCCGAAGAACGTCCCCAATGTTAACAGTAGTCAATTTACACCCATCGGGGCACCGATCGAGATTTTGTCTTCCGCTGAAACCCGTCTTTATCAACCAGCCACAATTACTCTGCGAATTGATAAGGAAAAAGCCGGCGCCAGTTTAAAAGCTGGAAAAATCTGGGTCGTGTATTATAACGGCAAGAAATGGGAGTG
>CAITCX010000501.1 GCA_903890885.1 uncultured Dehalococcoidia bacterium | reverse complement strand
GGGATTGCTCAGTTTCCAGTTCCTGGATAGTTAGCGGAAGAGACTCCAGTTCCTTTTGCTGGCGAAATCCTAATTTGGCTTTCGGTCGGGGGATCTGGCCCCGGGCAATGGCTTTACTGCCTGCCGCTGTTTTAGTGGCTTTAGATTCGCCTGGACGCTGCCTTACCCAGTCATCATAGCCTCCGATATACTCCTTGACGACACCCCCACCTTCAAAGACCAGTGTACTGGTGACGACATTATTGATAAACGTCCTATCGTGACTGACCAGCAGCACCGTTCCCGTATAATTCAACAAATAGTCTTCCAGGAGTTCCAAGGTCTCCAAATCCAGATCATTAGTGGGCTCATCCATTACCAGTAGATTGGACGGCCTGGTAAATAGCCTGGCCAACAAAAGCCGGTTGCGTTCTCCACCGGAAAGCAGAGAAACGTAGGACCGCGCCTGGTCCGGAGAAAACAGAAAATCTTGCAGGTAACCGATGATATGCCGCTTCTTGCCGTTGATGGTGACCGAATCACTGTCTTCTACCACATTTTCTTGAACGGTCTTATTCTCATCCAGTTGCTCACGCAGCTGGTCAAAATAACTAATTTGAAGTTTGGTCCCCAGCTGAACAGTTCCGGAAGCCGGTGGCAGATCACCTAAGAGTATGCGCATAAGGGTAGTTTTACCGCATCCGTTGGGTCCCAGTATGCCAACCCGGTCGCCTTTCATAACAGTGCTGGAGAAATCCGAGATTATCGGAGAACCATCATAATTGAAACCGACTTTTTCGGCCTTGATAACCAGCCTACCAGATCGTTCGGCTTCCTGAGCTTCCATTCTTACTGTTCCCGTGCGTTCCCTTCTTTCTCGGCGAATCTCCCGCAGCTTAATCAATTCTCTGACACGGCCTTCATTGCGAGTGCGCCGCGCCTTGATGCCGCCTCTAACCCACTGTTCTTCCTTCTGCAGTTTCTTATCAAAAAGCGCATTGTGAGTCTCTTCAACTTCAAGCTCGGCCGCCCGACGGGCCCGAAAGGTCTCATAATCACAGGACTGGTCAAATAACGTGCCGCGGTCTATCTCCACGATGCGGCCAGCTATTTTTTGCAAGAACGTGCGGTCATGTGTGACAAAAACCAGGGCGCCCGTAAACCTCAGCAGCATCTCTTCCAGTCGTTTTATAGAATCGATATCCATATGGTTAGTGGGTTCGTCTAGCAAAAGAATATCGGGTTCGCCAACCAGGGCCCGGGCCAGCAATACCTGGCGCTTCAATCCAGCCGAGAGGGTATTAAAAACGCGTTCGCCGTCTAGTCCCAACTGTGAAATAATTTTTTCGACCTGTTGCTGGCGTTCCCATCCGCCTTCGTGCCCGTCTGTACCATGCACACTGCTCAGGCCCTCATTTACCACTTCAAGCACAGTGCCGGGCATATCCCCCGGCACCATCTGTTCCAGGTACGTACAACGTATGCCCTTCTGAAAAGCAATATCCCCGGAATCCGGCCGCATACTTCCAGCTATCAGCTTAAGCAGGGTAGACTTCCCTGACCCGTTACGGCCTACCAGGGCCACTTTCTCCCCCTGATCAATAACTAAACCCACATCTTCAAATAGGCGGGTATGTCCGAAGGTCAGGGCTAAATTCTGGATATTAAGAAAAGCCATTTAAGGTCGGCCTCCCAAATCAAGTCAAAATCCAGGGCTGTAAAAACCGGAAATCCAATATTGAAGAATAAGAAACAGGAACACTGAAGTTATTTCAGGAGCTTGACCCGGCCGACTTTTCCGTCTTCAAGGCGGACTTTGATGCCGTGAGGATGGACAGCAGAATTGGTGAGAATATCCTTAACAACCCCTTCGGTTAATTTCCCGGACCTCTGGTCCGCCTTTAGTACAATTGCCACCCGGGAACCGGCTTTTATATTGATACGCTGACTGCCATTCATTTAATTGATACTGCCTTTCTTACTATCATAACATAACACCGGTATTATAAATCGGCTACCGTGTAGCCTCGTTTTTCGTGGTCGATTATCATTGACTCAACCACCAGGCGCCTGAAATGTTTATCGGCCAGGGCTTTCGTGTCTAACATTGTTCCGCCAAAGGCCAAATCCTGAATACGGCAAATATCCAGCTTGATTTTCAGATTGTCCTTCAGGTAATCCTTGAATTCGCTGTTAATTTTTTTATTGGCTACCTGGGTCGGGCCGGGATTCAAGTAACCGTACAGGCGTTTGGGACATAATTCGGGAGCTTCTCCGATATAAACCAGTTTTTTATCTCCCGGGTTTTTCATATAAATTTCCCATTTAAACACGGCTGGTTCTTTATACCTGGACCTCATAAAAGGGCTGACGGCCAGAGGAAACAAATACTCAACGTTTTCTCTCAACAGCACGCTTTCCCATACAAAAGTAAGGCTAATTTGAAGTTGGCTCATGTTTATCTCCGTTTCACTGACAATGAAAACTCTACAACCATTATACCTTAAAACAGGCAGGGCCAAAATAAAGGCGAGCGGCCATTTACGCCTTCCAGGCGCAACGGTCGCTCGCCATCTTTTATTCC
>CAITCX010000500.1 GCA_903890885.1 uncultured Dehalococcoidia bacterium | reverse complement strand
TGGGTCCGGCTTTTACAGATAAAGCAGCCCGCCTGGGAATCCGGGCAGGCGATTTGCTGGATAAAGCCAGTTTCCGCAACCGGCTCGAAACCGTTATGGCCAGGAAAAATGAGGTTTTGACAAGGGTGTATGGAGCCGAACCTTTTTCGGTAGAGAAAGTGTTCGATCAATATTGTGCCTTTGCCAAAAGGCTGGCACCCCACATCTGTGAGACGACCTCGATATTGGAAAAAGCCGTAGTGGAACGCCAGGTGGTCCTGCTGGAGGGTGCCCAGGGTGTTCTACTGGATCCTGACTTCGGAACTTATCCTTTTACAACTTCTTCTTCGCCAATGGCTGCCGGAGCCTGCCTGGGAGCAGGAATAAGTCCGATGCGTGTCAAGCATGTTCTGGCAGTTTTTAAAGCCTATTCCACGCGGGTCGGCGGCGGTCCCATGCCCACCGAATTGACGGATGAGATGGGAGACGCCATCCGCCAGAGTGGACACGAGTACGGCACCACTACCGGCCGCCCGCGGCGCTGCGGCTGGTTTGACGGCGTGGCAGCCCGTTTCAGCAACCGTATCAATGGTTTTAACGGTATGGCCCTGACCAGGCTGGATGTGCTGGACAAGTTCCCCAAAATAAAGATTTGCACGGCCTATCAGCTGGATGGAAAAACCACCAATGAATTTCCCAGCAGCGTGGCAGAAGTTAGCAGATGTAAACCGGTCTTTGAGGAAATGGAAGGTTGGATGACCGATATCAGCGGAATCCGTCGGTTCGCCCGTTTACCGGCGGCTGCCCGGCGCTATATCCGCCGGCTGGAAGAGTTTTGTGGATGTCCGGCCAGGTTGGTTTCCGTCGGTCCCAAGCGCGAAGAGACTATCATCCGTTCACCTCTGGTTTAATATAAACAGGTAAAATATTGTCCCCCTTTCTTTAATTATAAAAGGGGGATTATTTTTTAATATATTTAAGTCATTCAAGGTCAGAAAAACAATAGTAGATTTTGATTAAAAATTAAACAACAGGAGAGGGCCTGCCATCCGGATGGCAGGCCCTCTCCTTACGATATTAAGTTATTTGCTTTGTTATAAGATTCTTATTTTCTATTATGGCATCTTGAATTGCTTGGTGGTTGTGTCCCAAGTTAAGCCAGAGTAAGCGGGATCAGCCCCAGCAGTAGGAAGAGAAGTAGAATCAAGCAAATTACCGGTGATATCAAATTCATAGGTCCCCTTTATGGGCTTATCCAGGTAACCATTTAGAGTTCCTACAGTAGGACTTGCGTTAAAACCAGTAGTAAGACCGGTAGAGTTGTCAGCTGCATAAGCAATAGCCGCGGTCTGAACGGTAGCTAATTCTGTATTAGCGGCTGAGAGGGTACCGGATTTAACGAACTTTGAAACGTTGGGGATGGCCACAGCGGCCAGGACACCCAGGATGGCTACCACGACTAACAACTCGATGAGGGTGAAACCTTTCTGTCCGTACTTGAAGCTCTTGAAGAATTTCTTAAACATTTACTCCTCCTATTTATTTTATCTTTTTAATTTTTTACTATATTAGTTTAGCCAGGAATTACGAGTGGGTATTTACTACTTTAACACACCCTCAAAATCCTACAATCACACATAGGTAATGGGCCTTTAATAGGAAGAAAGTCCTGTTTTGAGGCTAAAGACGGGTGGTGAAGCCTTTCCGCAGCCGGTAGCTCAAAGGTACCGGTGACTTTAGTTTAGTTAAGGCCATTTAAGGCTGATTCGGATGTGATGCCCGTTATTTTACTTATAACCCTTACGTATTTTAACTATTGACGGCAGACTTAAAAATAAGCACAATAGATAAACACATGGAAATATATTCTATTATCATCTTCGGCCTTTTGGGGGCGGCCATCGGCAGCTTTCTGAACGTCTGCGCGGACCGCTTGCCGACCGGGCATTCTCTGCTGGCGCCTGCTTCACATTGCGACGCCTGCCAGAGGCGGCTCACTTTCCTGGATTTGTTCCCGGTCTTCAGTTACATCTTCCTGCGCGGGCGCTGCCGGTTTTGCGGAGCTAAAATACCATTGAGGGTGCTGTGGGTTGAGCTAGGCTGCGCTTTGTTCACCGCCTTTCTGTTCTGGTACAAAGGACCAACCTTCGAGTTTGCTGTGATCGCTTTCTATTCTTATATTTATATTGCCATCGCTTTAATTGACCTGAAGCATCAGTTGATCTTGAATAAGATCGTTTACCCATCTCTTATTGTGGCCCTGGTGATTGCCCCATTTTTTGTAAAAGGCGGCAACCTGGCAGCAGGGCAATTTCATTTTGGAGACAGCAGTATCGGCATCTTGAGCGCTTTGATCGGCGCAGGCGTAGGGTTTGCGTTTCTTTTGATACCAGCCATCGTGAGTCGAGGCGGGATGGGCTTCGGTGACGTCAAGATGGCCGCCTTCATCGGTCTGACGACTGGTTTTCCGGGCGTGCTGGTAGCTGTCCTGGGCGGCATCATACTGGGCGGTCTGGTGGCTATCGTTCTGCTGGCTTTGCGCATCAAAAAGAGGAAAGAGGCCATTCCTTTCGGGCCTTTCCTTTCGCTGGCTTCCATAATCACCCTGATCTGGGGCAGCGGCATTTTAAACTGGTATTTGGCCATTTATACCAGGTAAATCACTCTATTTGACAAGCCTCTTTTTATTATGCTAGGCTAGCATGTCAGTTTTATTGGTACAGGAAGCTGTAAATGACAGGTTATTCTAGATTCGAGCAGATGCCATTCAC
>CAITCX010000499.1 GCA_903890885.1 uncultured Dehalococcoidia bacterium | reverse complement strand
CCTTCTAAGCAGGTGGTCGAGGGTCCGAATCCCTCCAGGGAGACCACTTTTTGAGGCTAAAATAGCCCTTACGTGTTTCTTGCGTAAGGGCTATTTTGTTAAAAACTACGAATTCACTACGAATTAAAATCCATTAAAGCCTGCCGGTGATTTCTTTTAGCTCTTTATCAATCTTTGTTTCTTTTGGCAATAAGATATTGTCGAGTTTAGTGGCAGCGGCCTGCTGCATCCCTGGCACGATGTGACTATACAGGTTTAAAGTTATCTCAATCCCGCTATGCCCCAGCCGCTCTGATACCACTTTCGGATGCGTGTTTTGGCTCAGCATTAAAGTCGCCATGGAATGCCGGGCGCTATGTAAATGTATGTCATTTAACCCGCATTGACGCGCTAATTTTTTCCACGCGTGACTAATACTTTCCGGTAGCAATGGTTTACCGTCAAAATGAGCAAACACCAGGTCGTTATCTGTTATTTCTGGTAATCCGAGCGACTTCCTGAGTATATCCTGCTTTTCTTTAAGCTCCGTCAAAATAATAGCTGTTGATGGTGAAAGGGATATGAGACGTCTGCTCTTCACGCTCTTGGTATCTTTAAAGCTGATACGGTCCTTCACTGGTACGTTATGAAGATACTGCATGCTTCGCGTAACTGATAAATGGCATAACAATAAATCGACATTGCCCCAGGTTAGTGCTAAAAGCTCGCCCCTTCTCATGCCGGTCATTAAAGCCGTAAAGAATAGGTGATAATAGTCGGTACTCTTGGCAGCCTCAAGAAACTTCTGAACATCCTCTTCGCTCATCGTGTGCATTTCTGAGCGTTCGACTCTTGGCCGATCTACTGCCTGAACTATATTACGATTTAACACACCGATTTTTACCGCGTTTTTAAGGGCCTTGTTAAGCGTGCCATGTATGAGTTGCACGCTTCTGGGTGATAACCCAAGTTCTTTTTTCTGGGTATAAAGATGCTGTAAATGCTGCGGTTTCAGTTCCGTAAGTACAATCCTTCCAAGAGACGGCAGGATATGTTTTGTGCAAATATAAGAATAGAGTTCATACGTCCTGGGTGATAAATTGGGTTTGCAATAGTCGGCCAACCATAACTTTAAATAATCAGCCGTGGATCCCTTGCCCGGCTTGGCCAATAGTCCATTCTCATAATCGGTTGTAAGTTTTGCCATTAGTTTTTCGGCTACGTCCTTGTTGCCGTCTACCTTGATCCAGCGTTGCTTATATTTACCAGTAACACCGTCTCTGGGTAAGTTCAAAACTATCGAATAGCCTATAAATTTACCGTCTTTATTTACCCGCTTAATAATACGACCTTTCATATCTCCCTCCTTATGACCCATTATATAGTCAAGTCCTCAAACTCGCTCAGAATCGCATTGTAGCGCGTTAAGGGATGGTTTTAACTCTCTACGTTATACCCGCAAACTCAGGAACTTTAACCTTGTTGCACGCCTCCCAGCCTTCACTGAAAAAAATGATTTCCATCTTTAATTCACCTAATGTGATCTCACAATTTAAATCCGTAAGGTAGTCCATAAAATGATCCCTTGCCGCTTTCCGCAATGTGACCTCATGAATTCCGAGTTCGCACAGTAAGCAATCTAAAAGACAGGGTTCAATTTTAGTATCGTTCTCCCAATCGTGGTAATACTTCCTGCCATCAATTTCTAAAGTTACACATGATTTATCCGAATTAAAATATTCGCCTCGGTGTGGTCCATGGATGACTTTAACACTATATTCTTTCATTTGTCTAAATCCTCCTTTTTATTCATCTTTGCTAACTACACGCTAACAAGATAACAACAAGATAACAGGTTATGATTCTATTGTCAATATATAGGCATTATGTTAGTATATAGGCATGAATAAATTAGAGAATATCAGGAAAAAACAATTCTTAACCCAAAGGGATTTGGCAGCTTTATCATCTGTAAGTACCAGTACAATAAACAGGCTTGAAAAAGGCCTACAAAAACCCACTTTCAAAACAATAAAGGCACTTGCTAAAGCTCTAAAAGTGGAACCCTCGGAAATTACTTTCTAATATTCCATCCAGAATCAGGCAGCCGAGATAAAGCTGAGGGCTGAGAGACGAGCTGGGGAATTGCTGGCAGTTAGTGAAAAGAATAAGGGGTCACAGGGGTTAATTCAAAACCATATTACAGGCGGTAGTATCATGCGACCACCTGAAGATATACCCACTCTAAAAGAACTCGGTATCAGTAAAGATCAGTCCTCACGCTGGCAACTGGAGGCGCAAAAAAAGCCGGGAGCTAATCCCCGGCCTTTCCCGCAACAAGAGTTAATTTATTAACGGTACTTTGATAACTTCAATAAGTTCACTCATCGACTGAGCTATTTCAACCAGTATTTGATGGTTAGTTAAATTATCTAAATTTAACAGGTCCATAAATACCTCCTTTAAGTTAATCGCCGCCCGGTTAACTACTCCGGGCGGCATTTATGGAGGGAAACTTTCGCAACTGCCTTAAAGCTGCGAATCATGATAACCCAGCCGCTTGCTACGGCTGGAGAATCACCTAGAGTTGAACTTCAGCCCAGGTACAACCCAGCTGAACCGTTACGCCGGTAGCGTTGGCAATGACTGTCAAACCGATCAGCCCACCAGGAGACACGACGATTAAACCATTCAATGGCTGATAAATCGTCATGCCGGGCAAAGAGGCAATGTTTCCAGTGACGGAATTACTGAAAGCACTCCAGCCGGTATCTACCACGTTGGCACCTGGAGCTGCTAGAATGCCAGCCCCGCCGTAAGTCTGTCCAGAGCGGGCTTTCAGATTGAAGGGTGTCACGGAAGCTGTCTGAATAGACACCTTAGCATTGTTGACTACACCCATGATACCCATGTTGTTGAGTGTTGCGGGAGCGGCGATACAGGTCGCGAAAACATCCAGAATAATATAAGCCTTTCCGCCGTCCACCTCATTATTTTGCAGGGTAAAGATGCTTGCGGTAGTAGGCGGCGCGATGACAGCGGCAGTGGTCGCCGACTTAGCCCTCCAAACACAACCAGAATTGACCAGATCAAAATACTTGGCAGCCCGAGAAACCAGTTCACTAGCCATTTTTTTATTAACTCCTTAAAATTTTTATTTCTTACTATTTGGGCTACCCACCCCCACCGTTGGGGGTGGGTCTGAATATTGAAACTATTTGGTTGAGAGGACTACGCACCAACTAAGAGTAGACCCGCTGTCAGGTGTGACGGCAGCGGACCAGATAGGCCGGCCGTCAACGCGAAGGATCCCACGATAATCTATAAGGTCCTCACTCCAGCCGGGAGCATTGGAGCGGTCGAAAATCACTTCCTGTCTTATTCCCACAGCGTACTGGCTGAGATCAACCAGCATGATGTCACCTTTTGTGCCTAATGCTGGAAGCTTCTCAGTGAAGATCACCGGGCGGGTGTGCAGCGTGAATTTTCCGTTTGAATTCTGCAAGGCAGGAACAAAGGCGCCGGAATTAGTA
This sequence comes from uncultured Dehalococcoidia bacterium, assembly GCA_903890885.1. Lineage (GTDB taxonomy): Bacteria > Chloroflexota > Dehalococcoidia > Dehalococcoidales > UBA3254 > UBA3254. Next base: position 10,623 of record CAITCX010000499.1, on the reverse strand, counting down.
CCGGTCTCGATGGTCATGCTCATAAGCTCAGGAACCGCCGTTTGATTGCACAGCCACACCGAATTCCCCATGCAGCCGGGATGCAGCCGGGAATACATGTTCACAGTGTCTTCATAAATGATTGACGAGCTGTCCGTCCGGGTCTCGGTGATGATACTGGAATCATTCAGAATGCCCAAAGGTTGATTAACGCCGCTACCATTCAGGAAAGCGAAGTCCAGGTACCAGCCAATGCTTTTAATCAGAGCATTGGCCAGTTGTGCTTCAAAGTCGATACCGTCGGCCACCAGTTCCCTTGAAGCCTGGGTATAAATCCCCAGCTTGTAGGCGGTTAACGTCAGTAGTCTTAAAGTAGCGGTCACCTTTGAAGCCGTGCTATTCTCAGTGAGCCAGGACCCGGCGAAACCACCAAACAATGAACTTGTGTGATTAAAGCTGTCCCACGCGGGAATCTTGAGGTATTGGCTTGACATCGGCCACACTGAAGCCCGCGGCCTAACAATTTCAGACTCCAGGGATGAATCCATGATCCAGTTGCCGTATTGAATGGGCACGGCATAGCCGCCCCCAGATGGGCTTCCCTGAGTAGCTACCTTCATATTGACGAGGCGCTCGTCATACCGCCCAGATGTAAGAACGTTCAGAAATTCATTGAAGCTTTTAAAACCCTTCGTGTCCTGAGACCCGCCAAACATGCCTTTAAAACTTCGGTCTTTAGTAGCCAGCTTCAACCCGGTTGAAACACCACCACCAACCTCACCGCGAACGTCTACACCAGTGCAACCACAAGCGGCATCAGCGGCCTGGCGGGATTTTTTCAGCGCATCCAGGTCAGCGAGACTTTTCTTAAGTTCTGCGATTTCCTCAGTGTTGGCTTTTATAGCCCGCATTTTCGATTCATCATTCCCAACCAAACACTTGATTTTGGAAATGTCGTTGTCCGGTCCCGCCTCTTCAAAAGCCTGTTTATTGATTTCAGTCAATTCGAGTATACGATTTTTTATACCTTTTTCGTCTAAGTAACTCATTTTAACCTCTTTATTTTATTTTCCTAAGGTTCTTCGGGTAAAACGTCAAGATTTTACAAGAGATTTCAGCGTCCTTTAAGCTGTCGATCCCAGGCAACAAGCCCCTGGTCTTGACTTCACTCTCCGGCTGCAAGCACCGGCTGAGAAACGTCAATTTAGATCGATCCAATAAAATATTACCGGAAATCAGATTTCTATTGAGAATCTGAAAACACACATTGTTTATGATTTTGATGAAATACCCCTCTTGCCTAAAATTCTGTGATTTTTCACAGCGTTGCTAGCAGTCGGTTTTGGAAACTTTTTTTTCTAGAGATTTCAACCCCCTACCCACATCAATTCACAATAAATGGCATGAATTCATAAAAACCCCTTTTGATACGTTTTTGATACGTTTTGCCAATCTCATTTAGCTTCACGTATCATTGATACGTATCATCTTAACTTGATGCGTATCGTATCAATCACCCCCCTTTAAGGGGTGATATGATACGTTGATACGCTACACGGTTTTATCACTTAATACCCCCCAGGTATCATCCGGCAACTTGGTAAAGATATTCTTATTACGGTTGAGTTCCATGCGAATCGTGCTTTCCCCATTTTCCAGTATTTGATGCAGTTCCTTAACGGTTAATGATTGACTTTCCAATTCGTGAACAAGCCTCTGCTTCAAGCTCTGCGTCTTTTTGGATAGTTCCGGATTATCGCTAATGTTGCAGGGTGAGAATTGCACATAGTCCAGGTCCAACAAGTGGTTATTCACAAAGTCCACTCTTATTCCAATAGTGGGTAAAAGTTTACCCTCATTGTTTTTCCTGTGCTTCAAAGCTAGTTCAACATGGTCCTCGTCTGAGTTCTGCTGCTTGATAAGTTCAAACTGTGCGCGGGACCTGTTATATTTGACTACTGAGCCATAAGGCCCCACCGCTTCACTTTCACCCCGCCAGCTGGCCTTGTCCACGTGATCGATAGTTAGAGTAGTACAGTTCAGGCAGCGCAGCGCGTTATAGAATTCGCTGGCTACTTGTGCCTGATCCGGTCCATAGCCCTGCGCGGCCATATGGCTATCAATTATCGTGAGGACGATATTATTATCAGAGACTAATTTTTGAATGGCATAAAGATTATTGGTTAGTGGTTCCTTTTGAAATGAGTAGATAAACGTATCATCCAGGCTAACTTTAACACCCTGCTTTATCAGTCCTAGTTTAATAGCCCACACACGGCGCTCATGGTCCTCTTTGCAGGCCTCCCAGTCTAAATACAAAACATTACCGGCTTCAGGTATCCATAGCCCATCCATGCCGGCAACATTACACTGTATTAATACCGCTATTAAGTCGGCCAGGTAAGATTTCACGCTACCGCCAGGCGCGTATAAGGTAGTAGACTTGCCTTTTTGCAATATCGGCCTTAACAGGTATTCATGTTTCATTACTGCCGGCTTGGTTCCGATCCTCACCGGCGGCTCACCCCTTCTCAATTCCTGCATGGTCAGCTGAGTAATGTAAGTTAATAATGTATCGCAGTTTACAGTCGGTAAGTTATGGCTGAGCCGTTTCGCTATCTGAGTACAGGTGTTGGCGCTCAGTAAATTGATATTTGTGTAAAGCAATATCTCTTTGCCGGACCCGTTCTCATGGTAAACCGCTAATTCACCTGTGCCATCGTCATTCACCCGGTCACATAAAGCTGTAATCTTATGCTCCGCCCAGGTGAACTCATACCGGTTTAATCCGGTTTTCATTTCAGGTTTATTAAGAATCGTCTCACTTTTATTAGGAATCGTCTCACTCATAGCTGCGCGCCTCCGATGACTCTAAACTGCGAATCTGTCCCATCGTTGGCTTTCGCACCCGGAAATTTAAATTCAGGGGTGTATTCAGCAGCACCTTGAACAAGTTTGTTAAATTCTAACTGTATGACTTCAGGGTCGTAATCCTGACGGCCGTTGTTGTCCCATTTCGGTATACTTTCCATCCAATCGCTGAAGTCTTTATAAGGTGACGGAATCAACAGTATTCTCAGCCTCGTAACGAGGCCGTAGAGTGCCTGCGCGACTGTCCGGGCATGATTATACCCGGCAGCGTCATTATCAGGCACTATGACAATGTCAGCGGCTCCCTTGAGTGTTTGGGTGTACTCATCCCGCCATTTACCTGCGCCCATGGGGTTGCAGGTGGCTGGCTGCATGGCCTTAAACCAGATATTATTGGCGTCCTTTTCGCCTTCCGTTATAAAAATAGTATCTCTATACGAGACGGCCTTGAGAAGATCCGGTAGGTGGTACAACACCCGCCTGACGCCCTCCAGGTTCCAGATCGTCTCCCCAGCTGGGCCCGCGTGACATTGCTTGAATGTCTTGGGTAAATAACGAATTGTCGTAAATAAAACCTTGCCCGCTTCATCGGAATAGTGGTACCGATCCACTGCGATCAAGTCCGGTTTATCATCCTGAAATAAATCCTTATAGCTTGCATCAATGGACTTTAATACTTGCATGGTATCGCAGCCAGCCATGCAGTACATCAAGATTCGATTACTTTTAAAGGTGATAGATAAACTGGCTTTATCGTCCTTATGAGCAGGGCAAGCGGCCATCCAATGGCCTGGCTTATCCTGTTTGACCTTGTGCAGCTTACTGAGCACTGTCTCAAGGTTGGTGTTCATTGTTGGCCCCTGGGCATGATCGTCAACCGTCGGATTTCCCGGCATGCTGGGCATCTTTTGGGCGTCTGAAGTTGCTTGCCGTAATAATACATCTGTTCACCGGCTGTGAAAGTAAACGGTTTCCCGCAATCCAGACACTTGATTTTTCTGTCGTCGAAATCACACGGTTTCTGATTCATCTATCTGACCTCCAAGGAAATAAAAAAACCGACTGCAATATTTTGCATCGGTTGAGTAACTACGTTTGTAAATATGGTTAAACTATTTTGCTGAATCCATTAGCGCCTCAAGAGACTTTTTGGGAATCAGCACGCGCCGGCCTGCCCTAACAACTTTAATGCTTCCATTTGCAATCATCTGGTCAAGGGTGTTCTGGCAAATCTTGAGAATATCGGCGGCTTCCTTTTTGTTAAAAACCAACGGTCCATCTCCCATTTTTCTCACCTATCCTAATTTTATTTTTTGAAAAATATTCCACCGGGTAGAATCATCTTCTCAGGTTCCTTGTTCATAAGACACACCGCATTGTACGGTGTAATATCGGCATAGCCGAAAATACTTTTTACTTTTAAAGGTTTTTGTTTTTTCGCGAGGTTGTCCTCGAGTTTCTTCTTTTCGCGCCAGGCTCTGACTGACTCTATACTTCTTGGCATAGTTCCCCCTTGTTTTTGGTTTTTAAAGTGGGAATTTGGGAGCTAGGCCCCCTCCCCACTGTTTCGAAACTACTTGGGATTCTCATTGGTAACGAATTTTTTCCTTAAATGATCGAATAGCGGTTCACCAGTGAAAAGGCCCCGGCTTGTGTAGATGAGTTCCGGCATTATCTCTGGTTCGGTTTGTCCAGGTTGAGGATCGTTATAAAAGTTTTCCTCATCCGCTGAATTCTTGGCAAATCTACCAATTAGAATTAATTCGATAACCTGCCATTGTGTGATATGCAGTTTTTCCGCGTATTCTCTAATGACCTTCATAGTTGCAATATCAAGTTTGGTCATTATCCTTAATCCTTCGGCGATCAATGCACTATTACTGAGACCCAACCCAGCGGCTCGCGCCTCAAGTTCACTCTTCGCGATGTCATCAGGTAACTGGAATGAAATTATTTCCTTGGCCATATTCCTAACCTCATTATTAATTATTTTATCTTTCCTCCTATATTAAATCACATCTTATTATTAATTGTCAAGTGCTTTGTTGATAAGTATAATCTACTATATTATTAATTAAAAAGGTCTTGAAATCCGTTGCGGACCTCAAGACCCATTAAACAAGGGGTTTAAAGCCCCTACGAATTCACTACGAATTCACTACGAATTCTTACCCAGACCCATAAATTTTGATGATGTTCTATGCATAACGATAGAACAAGCGTGCTTGCCTGTCAGTCTCAAAAAGGGTGCTTAAAGGGCGTTTCATACACCTTCTAAGCAGGTGGTCGAGGGTCCGAATCCCTCCAGGGAGACCACTTTTCGAATCTATAAAAGGCCTTGAGTATTTTTTGCTCAAGGCCTTTTTGCTTCTGCATAGCCTTTTTCAACCATTCAGAACATGTGGCATATTTCATAAATGTTGGCTGTCCCCTGCTGCTGCTAACCATGACCAAACCAGCATATTTTACTACTTTAACCAGCCCGCCTGGAACAATAAACTTAAACTTCTAGACCTCTTGAAATATTTATAATTTCTGACCATAATGTATTTGCGATGATTGTATTGGATGGTCTATTGTGTTATTCCAACTGTGGCGATCTGTAAAAATCCGAAAAAGCACATTTCTCGTAGGCGGGAAAAGGAGGTGCCAACTAAAACAGAATTGAATAAAATAACGCCGGCATACTTCAAATCATGAGCGGGTAATCGGGAATTTGCGAAAAGGAGGATAGAGATATATGAAAAAGTTATTCTTCATTTGCTCATTAGTACTAGCGTTAATAATGATAGCCTCGTCAGTAGTCCATGCCAACGGTGCGTTTCCGTGGGTAAGCGACAAAGAAGATGGTAGGCAGGTAAAGGTCGCTCAAGTGCCGTTGCCCTGGCAATTCTGGGCCATTCTTCCAGATGGCACGGTTATTGACAAGATCCGCATTTCACCAACCTGGCTTGTACCTCCCCCAGGTCTTCCTCCGGGAGAAGGTCCTATCTTTGTAAGGCGGCAATTTGCGGTCATAACTACCCCGACTATACCTCTGGCCGAGTTGCTCTGGGGAGATGCACCAGATTCTAATTCACCTACAACAGGTCCTCTGCCTGGCAAGCCGATCCAATGGACGCCAGCTGATAGTGATTGGGTCGAGGTGGCTGCAGGCCAAGACCTTGATCTGGAAATAATGCCGCCAATGACTGCAATGCCAGATCAATGGGAAGTCCTGGTGGCATATGAAGTCGCTGTCCCTGTCACCGATCCCAGCGGTGGTTCTGCCAAAGAAATAACCGGGCGCTTCATCAACGAAGCTGAAGTGAAGTTGTTGCAACCTACTCCTATTCCTCCACCTCCTATTCCTCCTCCTCCTGTACCTCAGATCGTCCAGGTCTTTTGCAACTTTGATCTCCACAACAATACCCAGATCGTAGGCATTAACAACTTTGAGCTGGATTTTGCCAATCTTGTCTTTAAGCCCCAGGATGTACTGTGGGCAATAGGGTTTATCAAGGCTCATGGGATTCCACCTGTACCTCTGCCCCAACCGATACCCTGGGGAGCCAATCAAGGTTCTCCTCTTGTGGTACGCCCAATCAACAACGGTACTGGCACCGAGGTTAAGTGGATTCAAGAAGACAAGCCTTTGGTCTGGTGTGATTGGGTGCACTTCGGCCTGTCTTTCAATTTCAACTGGCAGCCTAATCAACAGGGTCTTCCGATTACAGTTCAGGGTTACTGGACAACTTACTGGGTGCCGCCGGTTCCTGAACTTCCAGTCGTGGCTCTTTTAGCATCAGGGTTGGCAGGAATAGCAGCTTTTATCGTGGTTAGAAGCAAGAAACAGATAAAAGCCGCATAATTAACTTTTACCTATTGCTATTTCCAAACCAGAAAGAGGAGCCCTTTTTCACCTTGCAAGGGCTCCTCTGAATATCTTGTCCCTGAACAAATTAATGGCAGTTTATTAGGTAAAGATATTGAGAAGCAAATAGAATACGCTAATCGTATTTTGCCACACTAGTCGGCCTCTTGAGACTAAGTTATCTTCTTTTTCTTCCAGTTCTTCTTGGTCCAGTATATGCCAAAGGCTAACAATAAGAGACCGAATATCAACATAAACCAGCTGGGGTCTCCTTTGAACAGATCAACCAGATTAACTACTACCAGGACGGCGCCAAAAACCGCAAATACGAGTCCGATTATCATATTTTCCGCCTCTCCTCAATGTTAGTTTGTATGTTTTTAAATTAAATAACGGCAGGTTTAATAGTTTATGGTCATCATACTTTAATCTCGCATAATAATAGCAAAGTCGCGTGGTTGTTTCAAGGCTCGCTTACGTGCTCAATATTTGCAAACCTCAATTTTTACCGTGTCATTTACCAATTGGATAAACTTGATGATGTTGAAAGGCTTCATAACGTAATTATTGGCGCCAGCGGTCATGGCATCATAGATAACCTCGTTGTCTGTTCTGGCGCTGACAACTATGACAGGGATTGAGCTAAACTTGCGAATCTCGCAGATAACTTCTATGCCATCCATTTCAGGCAGCCCCAGGTCTAAAAGCACCAGATCAAAAATATCTTCTTTTAATTTTAATAAGGCCTCAGAACCTATCGCTGTCGTTTCTATGTTAGAGCCAGGCTGGACAGCTTCAAAGCAAAGTTTAAGAGATTCAACAGTCATTTGGTCATCTTCAACTAATAAAATCTTCAAATCTTGTTCCTCTAGCCGGTTGTCGGCATCTTGCTAAATTTAAATATTAGTCCTTAAAGGATGTATTCCCCAAAGGAATGGCAAGACTGAAAACGCTACCTTGACCGGGCAGGCTTTCAACCCAGATTTTACCGCCGTGGGCTTCGACCAATTGTTTAGATACTGCCAATCCTAATCCAATGCCGGGAAACTTTTGCCGGTCTTGTTCAACCCGGTGGTAAGGTTGAAACAAACGTTCCTGTTCTTCTGGAGTTATGCCTATACCCTCATCTTTGACCTCCATGTTCAAACTTTTATCTGTGACTTTAATGTTTAAAAATATTTTCCCATTTTCAGGACTGAATTTGGCTGCATTTGATATGAGATTGATAATCACCTGTTCAAACCGGGAGGGATCCAGGTTAACTTCAGAGGATTTCTCAGGGATATCCACAATAAATTCCTGTTTCTTTTGGGCGATAAGCGGTCTCAGTCTGTCTATAATGCCGTTCAGATATTTCAAGAAGTCCACCGGCTGCAATTCGAGCTTGAAGGTTCCCCTGGAATACCTGCCCAAATCCAGCAGTTCCTCTAGCCGGGTGGCCAATATTTCAGAGGCAGATTGTATGTTCTGAGCCAGCTTCTGGGTGATTTCGTTGGTAGATGGGCCCAGTATTTCCTTTAACATACCGGTAGAAACCATGATGGGAGTTAAGGGCGTCCTCAGTTCATGAGCCAGAACGTCTATAAACATGCTGCGGGCCTTGGCCTCTTTCTCTAATTCTTCCCTCTGCTCTTTTTCTTTCTTATATAAAATCTCCAGTTTTTCCGCAGCGTGCCGGCGTGATTCCTCGGCTTTTTGAAGATCGACAATCTTCCAGGTAGAATCCATTAAAAGGGTTAGCTGGCGCTCATCTGAGGATTCGTAATCAGTGTCTTTATTAGCCACTCCCACCACTGCGACGACTTTATCGCTTACTATCACTGGAATCGTCATAAAGCGGGTCAACTCCGCATGTCCCTGCGGCATCCCTTTTTTAAGCGGATGGGGAGATTGAAAGTCATTTAAGATGATAGCTTTTCTTTGCCGAACGGCTTCACCCCATATTCCGGTGTTTTCAAGCTGGTAAATGCTCCTGGCGTCTCGAACGGAACAGGCCTCCATGACCCCCCTTGACCAGGTATTGAGTGTAAACTCCTGTTTTTTCTCAGAATAATGGTAGATATATCCTATCTTGCTCTTGGTTAGCTGTATAGCCTCCCGGAGAGCAAAATCAAGCAGGTTCTGTATATTGCCGGCTTTATATTGAGAAATTCTTAAGAGGCTTTCTAACCTGGCTTCACTGAGAAGCAGTTGTTCTTCTGTCTTTTTGCGGCCGGTAATATCGATTATTACTCCGCGAATTCCGGATGGATCTCCCCTCGCGTTTTTAATAACTGAGGAATTAATCAGAACAGGGAATCTGGTTTCTTCTTTATTTATTCCTGTGTATTCTTCAAATTCGGGGTTCTCACCTCTCATAACTCTTTGTATGCGGTTCGCGGCTTTCTGGTGGTCTTCCGGAGCGATAAAGTCGAACACGTTAAATATCGAAATGTCGGTGTTGACTGAAAAACCAAAATATTCAAAACATAATCTGTTAACATAGGTCAACTTGCCGGTAGAATCGGCCTCAAAAATAGCCCCGGGCGTAAGCTCTGCCAGTTCCCTGAACTTTCTCTCGCTTTCCCTGAGCCCCAGCTCCGCGATTTTTAATTCATTTATGTTTTCTATAACAGCCATGAAGTACAGGAACTGCCCTGTCTCATCGTGAACTAGGGTGGCTGTCAATTTACCCCACACCGCCTTACCATCTTTCCTTAGATATTTCTTTTGAGTCTGATATTCTTTTATCTCACCTGCCTGCAATTTGCGGATATTTTCTGAATCGGTTTGCAGGTTGTCTGGATGAGTTATTTCTTTGAAGCTCAGATTGAGCAGTTCAGATTCTGAATAGCCGAGCATATGGCACATCGCCGCGTTGACTTTTACAAACCTGAATTGTGGGTTGCTGAGAGCAATCCCCAGCGGACTCTCTTCAAAAACCTTCCCGAACAATATTCCCGTTTCAGCGTCTGTTTCCTTTTTAGTCTCGCGCTCGATATTTTCCAGCCAGTACCGGGCTTCCATGCCGGCCTTGTTGTAATTAGCGTATTTATCTGGGAGAACATAATATGGGTTAGAATAGACCCTGTTGCCCCGTATTATCCTGGGATGCGTTAAGAGCAGCCCTTTTATTACCTCGGGCTCAAATTTCGCACGTTCATACTGGCAGATATTGAGGAAAGGGTAACGTGGGAATAATTTACCGTTTAGCCTGGATTCATACTCCAGGAGTTGAGCCGCAGGAACCTGGTAATGCAGAGCCCAATCTGTCTCAAAAGTAATGCGCAGGCCTGGACAACCCTGGGAAATGGCTTTTTCCGTTTCAACAACATATGAGGAAATCAGAAAGTCCGGATCGAAATAGCCGTTTTTGAAATAAGTTTTGTGGCCGTGAATGATGTTTAACTGACCGGAAGCTTCCAATGCGGTTACATCTACATTATCTGCCCGCAGTAAATCGCGGATCTGCCTGGCCGTGTGAGTATCATAGATATAGCAGCAACGTTCACCGCATTCCAAACCGGTTTTTATATAGGAAGCAACAAAAGTCCGCCAGTCCAGCGTAGAATCGTATAAAAGACAAAGATGGTCATGAACCTCAGAGATTTCAAGGTCTTTCAATAAAATTGAATTCCCTACTATCCTGCCAGGAAGGGGTTCATCGGTCATGAGACTCTCCAGTGATAATAATATAATATAAAGGAATTATTAAATCAACCAGTCTGAAGCGATATTGACAGCCAGGCTGCAAAGTGTAAATATTTAAGCATTCCGCACAATAGAGGGAGGCAGCTGTGTTTAGAGCCCGATTCACCTGTTCAGCACTTTCGGTAGTTCTTGTGCTTTTAATTCTCGTAACTGCCGCAGGTTGTTCTAAAAAGGACCAGCCTTTAAGTCCTTCTTCCGCAATCCCACCAGTCTCCGTGTCAAGTCTCGCT
>CAITCX010000498.1 GCA_903890885.1 uncultured Dehalococcoidia bacterium | reverse complement strand
AGTATTTCCGGTGGGCCATTGCGACCCTGTCATAAGCGTCAAAGCCCCTGATGACTGATCTATGGTATATGATGAAAGATAATGAGCGTAATAATTGGCTGCGTACAGAAATTTGCCGGTCGGGTCTATTGCCAATGATACCGGACAGGTCCCGTTAGTCCAGGGTGAACTTGTTATTGTGGACAGCAAACCGTTCGGATAAATTTCAAATCCAGCGATAGTCTGGCCATCGCTATTTCCAGCATACAGAAATTTCCCGTCCGGGGTTTCCGCAAATGAAGAAGGTCCCAGACCCCCGGTTCCAAATATGTCGCTTGTCATTCCTGTTATATTTCCCCAAGTGGAATTGATGTTAAAACCCCATACTCCCTGGCAACTGTATCGTGTTACATACAAATATTTTCCGGTCAGGTCTACCAGTACAGCGGTGGCCTGGCAGCCTGTTGTAATCCAGGGGGAGCTTGATATTTTCGTAAGTTGGCCGGTAGACGAATCTATTGTGTAGCCTGACACAGTATAACCAGGATCATTGGCCGTATATAAAAATTTGCTTTCGGAGTCTATGCTAATACATACAGGCTTGCCGCCCTCCGTAGCCCATGATCCTGTTATGGCTGTCAGCGCGCCTGTTGAAGGATCTATGGTGAAGCCTTTTACATTTTGATCGGTATAATCAACCACATAGACAAATTTCCCGGAAGGATCCACTGCAACTGCCCTCGGACTGGTTCCGGAAGGCCATCGCGAACCGGAAATTTCCGTCAGAGCCCCGGTTGTGGCATCGATCGTGAACCCTGATACATCGTAACTGTCGGGGTTTGCCGTATACAGGAACTTGCCGTCCGGGTGCGCTGATACCGAAATAGTTCCAGTTCCAGCAGACCATGGCGAGCCGGGAATAGCTGTCAATTCCCCTGTCGAAGTATTTACTCTATTGCCTGTTACAGTACCGCTGCCTTTATTTGCTACATATAAAAATACATTTGTTGAACTGCCGTCATTATCATCCGGCAAACTATGTACTCTTTCTGTGGAATTAATCCCTTTATTAAACAAATCCCCTCTGCAAGATAAAGCAGACACTAATAATAAAACTATAAAAAGAACATTAATCTTCATCTTATCTCCAAACTTATTTTTTCAAAATACAACGCCAGCCCCTGCGCTAAAAAGTAAAAATCCCAGCGGTTTTTTCTCTAATACAACGCAATAGTCAGCCCCCAGCTGTATTGAAAACATATTATTAAATACATATCCTAAACCAAGCCCCGCCCTGGCCAGGGATTCAATTTTATTTTCTTTTTCATATTTATATGTTCCATCCAGGGAGCCGTCTTTATCCCAGCACATTATATTATAGCTGGCGCCGGCCCCGACTGCCGGGGCAATATAAAACGAATTGAATATATAATATTTATAACCCGCCGTAACAAAGGCAGGAATCATGGTGCAGTAATCTACATTATCTTTTTTACCTGGAAAATACCAGAAACCTGTTTCAACGCCGAGCAGAGAATTTCGAATAAATAAGTTCTCGATATTGATATTAACAGTTCCGCCATAGCCGGCATCCACAAGGTTCGCGAATCTGCCTTGCGGCAGCATGTAATTTCCACCGATCGTCAGGTTGTATGAATAAGATGGTTTCGCATCAGGGGCGGTCTCTTTCATTGAGGTGTCAGCCTCAGCACGCGGCCCGGTTTTTATCTCTTTGCCCGCATTCGTAATATTTCCCGCCATCCTGCCTGCGAGAATGTTTACTGCATTCTGAATCCCATCCTCAGTATCAGCAGTCTCTGAATCAGCGAGTTCAATGCGTCCAAACCCGACATTGATGAATTTCGCCGTAACGGTAAATTTACCAAGTTTATTAAGACTGCCTATCACAACCAAATCAGCGGATAAAATTTTT
>CAITCX010000497.1 GCA_903890885.1 uncultured Dehalococcoidia bacterium | reverse complement strand
TAGCTTCAGCTATAAACCTGAAAAGTGGAGTTTCAGCCAACACTTCCCTGACCGCAACGTTGAACTCCTCGACTTCAAATTTGCAGATTACGGCAGGAAATAGCCTGGCCCTAGATTTTACCAATTCTGTAACTGAATACCTTGGCTGCGTAACAATAACTTTAAAGAGAATTTAGGCAACTGTATCTGCAGTCTAGTATTTCGACCCCAACAAATCTTCGTGTTTGCCTGTGACCAGGTAAATTACCCGTTCGGCTATGTTGGTGACCCGATCTGCGCTTCGTTCCAGATTATGAGCAACCCAGATTAAGCGGGTGGCGCGGGTAATTGATTTAGGATCTTCTGCCATATAAACCAGTAATTCGCGGAAGACCTGATCGTAAAGATTATCTATATTATCATCTTCGCTGCAGATTTTAACAGATTCAGAAGTATCATGATTAATAAAGGCCGTCAAGGCTCTTCGGAGCATACCGCCGGTCATCTCGGCCATACGCGGCAGATCGACCAGAGGTTTTAGCGGAGGCTCATTTCCCAGCATAACGGCGATTTTGCTAATGCCGGCAGCATGGTCTGCAATACGTTCAAGGTCTATAATAATATTTAGTACTGCGATGATAATTCGCAGGTCACCAGCCATAGGTTGCTGAGTAATAATTAGATCTATACATTCTTCTTCAATTTCATATCTCTTCAGATCGATTTGATCATCGTCATCAATTACCTTTTGAGCCAGCTCCAGATTCCGGTTTTTTAAAGAATCCATAGAACGGTAAATAGATGTCTCGACCATGCTGCCCATTACCAGGATATGGTCCTGTAATTCATGAAGATGCTGTTCAAACAATTTTCTAGTCATTAATAATCCTCCTCTAGCCGAAACGTCCGGTGATATAGTCTTCTGTCCGTTTATCTTTAGGCCGTCTGAATAATTCATGAGTCGCGCCATATTCGATCATTTCACCCAGGAGCATAAAGGCCGACCAATCGGAAACCCGGGCAGCTTGCTGCATATTGTGAGTGACAATGACGATAGTATACTTTTGTTTGAGGTCCTGCATCAATTCCTCTATTTTTAAAGTTGAAATAGGATCCAGAGCTGAGCAAGGTTCGTCCAGCAGCAATATTTCCGGTTCGACAGCCAGAGCGCGGGCAATACATAGACGCTGTTGCTGTCCACCTGACAGAGACGAACCGGACAAATCCAGTTTATCTTTAACTTCATCCCATAAAGCAGCATTTATGAGGCTGCGCTCGACGATGTCATCTAAAGATGTTTGCTGTCCCCATAATTTGGCCAGACGTAATCCTGCTGATACATTGTCTCTAATTGACATAGTGGGAAAGGGAGTAGGCTTCTGAAAGACCATTCCTATGCGTCTGCGGATTACTACCGGGTCAACATCGCGGGCATAAATATCTTTTCCATCTAATAAAACCCTCCCTAAAACCCGCCCGCCGTTAGAAATTTCATGAAGCCGGTTTAGGCAACGTATAAGCGTAGATTTGCCGCAGCCGGAAGGGCCAATTATCGCCGTGATAGCCTTCTTTTGAAAAGTCAGGCTGACATTTTTCAATGCTAATGTCGAATGGTACCAGGCGCTCAAGTCCTCTACTACCATGTTCCCCTTTTGATAATCCTGGCTCATTTCTTTCTCCATTTTGTTAATATTAACGAGTCCGCCGTCTGGATATCCAGCGGACGGTAATACTAATAATTAATACAAGTATTATTAAAATAAAAGCTGCGGCCCAGGCTTGCTGTTGCCATTCTTTGTAAGGTGATAGAGCATATTTCCAGATCTGCAGGGGTAAGGCCCCTATCGGCTGATCGAGCCCTTGATAACCGAAGTAACTTCCCAAGGCAGTAAAAATCAAGGGCGCTGTTTCACCAGCAATGCGTGCCACGCCAAGCATAATACCAGTAACTATACCGGTAATCGCTCCGGGAATAACCACTCCCATCACCGAACGCCAGCGGGTGATACCCAGGGCCAACGCAGCTTCCCTCATAGAGTTCGGGACCAGTCGCATGGACTCTTCGGCAGTCCTGGCGACTACAGGAATCATAATGATCGCTAAAGCCACTCCGGCCGACCAGGCTGAATAAGATTGCAGCGGCCGTACAATAATGGCATAAGCAAATACTCCGACTACGATAGATGGCGTTCCAGATAAAATATCGGCCACAAAGCGTATTACTGAAGTTAGCCTGGGGTTACCGAATTCAGATAAATAGATTCCAGACATTAAACCCACTGGAATAGCAATAACAGAACCTATTGCGATTAAAATAAGTGTTCCGATGATCTCGTTACGCATGCCGCCGCCAGCTTCCCCTACCGGTTTGGCAGCCTGGGTGATAAAATCCAGGTTGAAATATGAAATACCTTTGAAAAGGGTATAACCCAGGATCAGTAATAGCAGGGCAATGGCTATACCAGCCGCGGCATAGCAAAGCATCAGGATGATCCTGTTGACCCATAACCGCCTGAGATATTCTCTCTCAACCATTTTCATTTCTCCGTCTTTACGGCAGTGAAGCGCCAAACCAACACCCTGGCGATAACGTTCACCAGGAAAGTCACAATAAACAGGACTAGCGCAAGTTCAACCAGGCTGGCAATAAAGACGCCGCTGGAGGCTTCACTAAATTCAAGAGCGATTTTACTGGCGATGGTGGCGCCGGGTGAAAACAAAGAGGCCGTTAATTTATAGCCGTTGCCAATTACCATCGTTACTGCCATAGTCTCACCCAGAGCCCGCCCCAGCCCCAGGATGACAGCTCCTATCAATCCGGAGCGGCAGAAGGGAATCACCGCTTTACTGATAGTTTCCCAGCGAGTGGCACCTAAAGCCAGCATAGCCTCTCTCTGTGTGTCCGGGACTGCTTGCATGGCATCCCGACTAACTGCTGTGATAATGGGAATGATCATAATAGCCAGAATAATGCCTGCTGACAAGAAACCAACGCCGAAAGGAGGTCCCTGAAACAGGGACAAAAATCCCAAATGGCTGCCCAGCCAGCTTTCTACGGGGCTTCTAACAAATGGTACTAGAACAAAAAGCCCCCAAAGCCCGATAATGACGCTGGGGATAGCGGCCAGCATTTCAATCAGGAAAGAAGCTGGAGAACGCATCCAGCCAGGGGCAAGTTCCGTTAGAAAAACCGCAGCCCCCAGACTAACAGGTACTGCAATTAACAAGGCAATTAAGGAACTAATAAGAGTACCAAAGATGGCGGGCAGAGCTCCAAATTGTTCGGTGACCGCATTCCAGTTGGTGCTGCTAAAAAATGAGAAACCAAATTTGCGTATGGCAGGCACTGCCTCGATTCCCAGTATTGTTATTGTAGCGGCCAGGATAACGATGATGATCAGCGCGAAGACTAACGTTAGTTTGGGGAAAGTTTTATCACCGAGACGGGTAAAATTCCTGAGGTGATTTTTTATTCCTCGGTGGTCGATTGATGCTATTCCCATCTTTTTATCTCCATCGCTTATAAAACGCCTGGATGCAACGAGTTTTTATGTACCAGCATCCCTATATTAGAATAGCAGACCAGCTTTAAAGGAGGTTTAAGCCAATGTTAACGGAATGTTAAATTTTGTAAGATTTTGCCACGGTGAAGTCAGGTGACAGCCTTTTGACTAAATATTCAACTCTGGATTTGATATCATTACGTATATTTCGAACTGTCTCTATCGGTTTGCCGGCAGGGTCTTCCAGTCCCCAGTCTTCAGTTTTCAAAAATCCGGCCGGGCAGGCCGCTGAATCAACATCGCAGCCCATAGTGTAGATATGCTGGATATCCTCCAGCATATCTGGTACCAGCTGTTTTGGATGGTTTTTGCTAATATCTATTCCCAATTCAAGCATGACCTGAACTGCCAGAGGATTGATCTCTACGGTTGGCAGGGTACCCGCGGAGGTAGCTTGCCATCCGGCTGGGGCCATTTGATTGAAAAAGGCTTCAGCCATCTGGCTGCGCCCTGAATTATGGATACAAACGAATAAAACTTCTCTCATTGACTTGGCCTTTCTCTATCAAAACTAATAATAGAAAAGTAAAAGAACCTATGCTTAAAGTGCATCAATTGACCGGTAGACTGAATCCGAAGGTAGAACCTTTACCTTCCTGGCTTTGTACCCAGATTTGGCCGTTGTGGGCCTGCACGATGTGTTTGGCGATGGCCAGACCAAGTCCGCTGCCCTGGGATGACCGGGATTTATCAGCCTTGAAAAAACGTTCGAAAATATGGGCCAAATCCTCTGAGGATATCCCAATGCCTGTATCTGAGACCTGAACAACCGCAGAGCCATCTTTATATACGGTTTTAATATCAACACGGCCGTTTTGAGGAGTAAATTTTATAGCGTTGTGGAGGATGTTATTTAAGGCCTGCTGAATCCGTTCCCTATCCATTTTCACTTCAGGCATATCAGATTGCAAATCAGCTAAAAATGCGATCTGTTTTCTTTCTGCCTGGGGTAAAAAGCGGTTAACTGTATCTTGAACAAAAAGGTTCAAATTAACAGGCTCGAGCTTAAAGCTGCTTTTCCCGGTCTCAATACGGGACAATTCGATCAACTCGTTTATCATCTGGGTCATACTGTCTACCTCGGCATTAACCTTATCCAGAAAATCGACAGCCACGGTTTTATCTTCCAGAGCACCATCCTGCAGTGTTTCCACTACGGCCTTAATTGAGGCCAACGGTGTTCTCAACTCATGCGATACGTTGCCGATGAACTCACGGCGCATGGTTTGTAAACTGCGCATCTCCGTCAAATCCTGAAAAAGAAGCAAAGCTCCGGTAATTTGTACAGTCCGGAAGGGTACCACGACGGTCCGTAAAAACTTGCCACCTTTAAGATCAAGAAATATGTTTTGGGTTTGTTGAGCAGACAGGCAATTTTTAAGGGCTTGTTCGACTTCATAATTCATGGTAGCTTCGATAAGTGGTTTGCCTGACATTCCGGCAGCATTGAAACTGAAAAGGGTTTCTGCAGCCTGGTTGGCCAGCATAATCCGGCTCCGGGCGTCGGTCATTATCACCCCATCAGTGATTGTGGAAAGAACGGTAGTGAGCTTGTTTTTTTCAGAGGAAACAAT
>CAITCX010000496.1 GCA_903890885.1 uncultured Dehalococcoidia bacterium | reverse complement strand
TGGCCGCGGGGAGCAACGGGTTCCATTAGCTGCAGAGTGCCATTCAGAAAAGCCATGTCGCGGTTGGGTGGGATGATGTAGGCGATGTTGGGTTTGACTTCCATACCATCTTCGACCTCGAAGACCTGCATGCGGGTGTAACGCCGGATGAGATCGGTTAATATGCTCTTGTGGTCCGGGGCCAGGTGCTGCACCAGCACAAAGGCCATACCGGGATCAGCGACTGCCGGCATACCGGAAAAGAAGGCCTCAAAGGCCGCCAATCCCCCGGCTGAGGCACCAATGCCGACGATAGGGAAATCCGCTTTTAACACAGCCTCAACAGGTGCCCTGGGCTCTTCCACAACCGGCACAAGGATTTTCTTTTTGGCTAGCCCGGTTTTAGCGACATCACGACCGGTCTTTGACTCAGATTTATCTTTTTTTATAGCCATTTTAAAATCCTCTCCTGCGGCTTATTCCAATGATAAATTAACCACTCGCGGCGATCCCGCATGACTGGCCTATAACTAATTTTCTCAAATCCATTATAACAAATCCTCTGCCGAATCATACGCCTAATACGATAGTATTGCATCAAGTAAAGCTAATTGGTATACTAAGGGCAATTGTCCAGCGGGCACACGGAAGTGAGCGGACGCGAGGGAGACGAAATGCGAAGATATTTATTGACAGGAGCGGTAATACTGATCCTGATAGCAGCTCTTTTTACAGGACTCACGGGATGCTTTCTAGACAGCAATACCAGTTCCAAGGGAACAACCACCCCTACTGTGGTTAAACCTGCTCCTGAGGTAGCAAGCGTGATAGCCACGACCTCCGGGACAGAGGCCGCCTATTTTGCGACCCTGGACATCAAGGTTAAAAACAGCGGGGCGGAAGGGACGATTCTGGTGAAAGCGGCCCTGACCCAGGCCGGAAAAAGCAACACTAATGAGATGCCGGTCTTTCTTAAGCAAAACGAATCGCATGAACTTAAGCTGACCTTCCCACTGGTGTGGCAAGGCGGGGAATTTACTTCAAAAGTTGAGACTATAGTACCGTAACAAAGACCAAATCACAAATTACAAATACCAAATACCAAATACCAAGATACAAATTACAAGTTACAAATATCAAGTTACAAATTACAAGTTACAAATTTCAGATTGCAAAATACAATTACTAAAGTCCAGATTATGAGGTACTATTCGTCATCGTGCTCAAGGGCATAGGAGCGCAGCCGCAAAGTTTCTTTCAGTATCTTCTTACGGAGCCGGATATTCTTAGGCGTGACCTCCACCAGTTCATCAGCATTAATGAAATCGATAGACTGCTCCAAACTGAATTTAATAGGCGGAGTGAGTTTAATGGTGAAATCCGAAACAGAAGAGCGGATGTTAGTGAGTTTCTTGGCTTTACAAACGTTAACGGATACATCACGAGGGCGGTTAGTCTGACCGACAATCATACCTTCATAGACCGGTGTACCGGAATCAATAAAGGTAAAACCGCGTTCTTGCGCATTATTCAATCCATAAGTGACCGCTTCACCGGATTGGGAGGCCACCAGGACACTACCTGAACGAGAAGATTCTATCTCCCCCGCCCAGGGTTGATAACCCACAAAGGTGCTGTTCATGACGCCTTCTCCGCGAGTACTGGTCAAGAAGGCGCTGCGGAAACCGATCAATCCTTTAGTGGGGATACGAAACTCCATGCGAACGTTACCCTTGCCGTCGTTAAACATATTGGTCATCAGCGCCTGGCGGGTGCTGAGCACCTCGGTGATAGCGCCGATAAATTCATCGCGAATATCCAGAGTGAGCTGCTCAACCGGTTCCATCATCTGACCGTTGATCTCTTTGATAATAGCTTCCGGCTTGGAGACTTCAAATTCATAGCCTTCGCGGCGAATGGTCTCGATCATAACAGACAGGTGGAGTTCGCCGCGACCGGAAACCAGGAAGGTGTCCGAGCTATCTGTATCTGCCACTCGCAGGCTAAGGTTAGTCTCCAGTTCACGATATAGACGGTCACGCAGTTGACGGGTCGTGCTATATTTGCCCTCTCGCCCAGAGAAGGGAGAGGTATTAACACCGAAGGTCATTTTAACCGTCGGTTCAGTAACCTCGATACGGGGCAGAGCTTCCGGTTGGACAGGATCGGCCAGGGTATCGCCAATACTGGTTTTCTCCATGCCCGTAATAGCAATGATATCGCCGGCTGAGGCTACTTTGACTTCTTCCCTCTTTAAGCCCAGATAGGTAAAGACCTGTCCTACTTCAAAGGGCGTATTAGTACCATCCGCATTCATAACAACGAGGCGATCATGGGCGGAGACCGTGCCGCGCCAAATACGACCAATGGCAATTTTGCCCTTATGGGTATCATAGTCCAGATTAGACACCAGCATCTGGAAGGGGCCTTCTTCAATAGCGGGTGGGTGGACCTCTTTTAAAATAGCTTCAAAAAGGGGACTTAAATCAGTGCCGCGTCCCTCCGGATCGGTAGTGGCCCAGCCTTCCCGCCCACTGGCGTAAATAACCGGGAAATCCAACTGTTCCTCGCTAACCGCCAACTCCAGAAACAGGTCCTGTACCATTTTATTAACTTCCGGCACGCGGGCATTTTCACGGTCGATCTTATTTACAATGACGATAGGCCTGATCTTTTTCTCCAGGGCTTTGCGTAAAACGACTTTAGTTTGAGGCATAGGTCCATCTACGGCATCAATTAAAAGGAGACAGCCATCTGCCATATTGATGACACGTTCCACTTCTCCGCCGAAATCGGCATGGCCGGGGGTATCGATAATATTAATCTTGACGCCTTTATACATGACAGCGGTGTTTTTGGCCAGAATGGTAATGCCCCTTTCACGCTCAAGAACGTTCTGGTCCATAACGCATTCATCCATCTGCTGATTATCACGAAACACATGACTCTGTCTAAACAGACCGTCTACCAGAGTGGTCTTTCCGTGATCAACGTGGGCAATAATGGCGATATTTCTTAAATCTTCTCTATATTTCATATTTTTCTCAATCCAATTTTTTTCCACACGAACAACCCCTTCCAAATTTTCAGGATTCCGGACTTAATAACTCCGTCTGAAATATGGTGTAGGGGTCAAACAGCAGGCTATCAAGCTTATATGGGGTCCAGAAAACCAGGCCGAGAGATAGAACCCCCGGCCCGGAAAAATGCAATCTAGTTAGTTTCTTTCGCCCTGGGTTTGTCTCATCTGGGTATAGCAAGTGCTGCAGTACACAGGTCTGTCCTGTTTGGGCTCGAAGGGTACTTCAGTCTCTTTGCCGCACTGTGCACAAATAGCCGGAAATTTCTGCATAGGACCTCGGGACCCACCGCCTTTCTCAGCTTTCCTGGCCTGACGGCAGGTGAGGCAACGCTTAGGTTCGTTAGTGTATCCTTTCTGCTGAAAAAACTCTTGCTCCGCGGCTGTGAAAGAAAACTCTTTGCCGCAATCACTGCACATGATCTGCTTGTCGGTAAAACCCACTGAATGTCCTCCTTTTTTCCTCAGATGGCTGAAAATCGCTTATCCCTTCTTGCCGTTAGAAATTATTCCAGCAATAGTCAGGATATCCTGCGCCACCAAACTTATTATATTATTAGTCTTTAACTTTGTAAAACCCCAACGAAAATTTTGTTTATAATTCTAACCGGTGTTAAAGTCGCCTGCCAGGAGTCTGGGGTTTAATACCGCTGAGAGGACTGATGACAAGGGTGAAATCTTTTGCTCCTGAGCGAAAACTATTTCGGCCATAGCTTTTTCCAACTTGATGATAACTTCCGGCAGCTTACCGGGAACGGAAACAAGGGGCACCCCTTTTTCTTCTGCCTTCTGCAGTATGGCAGGCAAAGGAACTGCCGCATCACAGATCACGACACAGCGGGTAGAAGTCTGCAGGGCCAATTGAGGCAGCGCGGCTAGAGCAGCTTTACGGTAGCCCGGGCGCTCACCCCAGACAATAACGGCTTTATTGTTTTTGCGCTGGTAGTAGGCCGCACCGCGGTCAAAAGTGGAAGAACCCAACATAAAATTCTCGATCAAATCGGTGGATTTTTCCGGGTTATTGAGGATTTTGCCTTCCAGAGCTTCCGCCAGATCACCTACGGAAAGGGCGGCCAGAATGCGGTTTTCAGGAATGACGCCCAGGAGTTTAAGCCCTGCTTTAGCCAGGGTTCCTTCAGTTGCTTTAACAATCGGGGTAAGCCTTTTAGCCGGTACTTTGTTGAGAACGACACCGGCCAGCTTTCCCGCTAATTTGATATATTCAGGCAGGGCTTTAGACAAGTCTGAAGCATAGTCATGCACAATCAAGATCCTGGCGCCAACGGCAGAAGACAACAATTCGGCGTGCTTATAACTACCCTCAATAACCATCCTATCCACACCACTGGAAACGGCGGCAAAGGCGGTTTGAATGGCAGCAGCAGCCACGGGAAGCAGCGGATTAAGCACTTCCGCAGTTTCAGTTAAACCCAGAGTATGACGGACCAGGCTCAAGCTCTTATGTTTCTTGATGGCCATTTCTGATTCGGAAAAGCAGGGACTGAAATAACCGACTTTACGACCGGAATCAACCCAGTATTGGCCTAAACCAGCGCAAAGCATTGTTTTACCCGCATACTCGTGCAGGGACGT
>CAITCX010000495.1 GCA_903890885.1 uncultured Dehalococcoidia bacterium | reverse complement strand
GCATCGCTAAGGAAGAAGGTTTTCCTGAGATATCCGTTTCATTCGCGCAAATCGCCCGTGTGGAAAAATTCCATGAGGCCAGGTATCGCAAAATGCTCAACAACCTGATCAAGGCCGAGGTTTTTAAAAAACAGACGCCCGTCAAATGGCACTGCGCCAATTGCGGCTATATTTTTGAAGGTACCGAAGCCCCCCTGGAATGCCCGGCTTGTAGACACCCACAGGCTTATTTTGAATTACTGGCTGAAAACTATTAGTAAATATTAATACAAAGTTGATACCCTCTGGCAGGATCAGAGTTGTTTTGTTTTTAAATAAAAGTCTGCCCTTACTAATCTGTTATACTAACTTAAAGAAATAATAAATATATTTGGTGGTAAATAATGAGTAAATTAGTTGATAAATTGACTAAATCGCGCCTGGCTGAACCGCCGCCTATGGGTTTTCATCTGGCTAAGGCTGCACCAGAAAATTCACGCATGCAGTTGGTAGCTGCCATTACTGCCGGGGTGCTGGAAACCTCCGCCCGGGAAATTGTTAACGTGGACGCTGTCATCCTGGATATTACTAAAGCCGATGATATCACCGCGTTGGAAAAGGCTTCTCAAATTAAAAACGGCCCGGCGGCCGGAGGTCGTTTTAAAACCGAAAGCTCGGGTACGCAAAAGAAAACCCTGAATTCCGGCTGTGATTTTGTCGTCCTCTCTCCAGAAGCCCCTGTCAGTTTGACCAATGACGAAAAGCTCGGCAAATTGCTTGAGATTGAAACCGCCTTGAGCGACATTATGCTGCGGACGGTGAGTGACCTGCCTGTTGATGCGGTTATCGCCTTAGAAAAAGAAATCCCGGAAACCCTGTCCGTCAATCGTCTCATGGAACTTCAGAGATTATTGTATTTGTTTAACAAACCCTTGATCGTGTCCATTCCCCTTTCATTTTCAATAGAAGAGTTACAGGCCCTTTGCGATATGGGCGTGACGGGTGTTCTGGTTAAGGTCACTGATTCTAAAACTGCTGAAAAGTTGGCCAACCTGCGTCAGGCCATCGACAAATTAAAAAAACCTGTCCCCCGCA
Source organism: uncultured Dehalococcoidia bacterium (assembly GCA_903890885.1). GTDB lineage: Bacteria > Chloroflexota > Dehalococcoidia > Dehalococcoidales > UBA3254 > UBA3254. The sequence continues at coordinate 15,182 of CAITCX010000495.1, read as the reverse complement.
AGAAAGACAAGATGAGTGCCACTTTGCCCCGGCTCCAGACGGAGTCCTCTCACGTTCAACATGAAGAGGAAGAAGAAGAGGAAGAAGAGGAATAGGTGAAATCCGCGCCAGGGGTATTCTCCCAAAACCTTGCTGAAAAATAATATATCCGGTTATAATAAAAAAAATTGTGATCGAATAAATTGGAGCCTGAAAAGGAGAGACAAATGAGCGCACAGATCGTTGCCCGCGAAATTGAGACGTTGGTCAGGGATATGGTATTCACTGAAGATAAAGGAAAGCAGCTTCAGATCCGCCAGATGGCTCAGGCTAACGGGATTTTCCCGGCCAGTATTCAGAATCTTTACGAGGCTGTCGGGAAAGGGCTGCATACCGGCTTTTCTGTACCTGCCATGAATATCCGCGGCATCACTTTCGATGTGGCCAGGGCGGCTTTCAGAGCGGCTATGAAAAACCGGGTTGGCGCTTTTGTCTTTGAGATCGCTCGTTCCGAAATGAGTTACACTCTGCAGACCCCCGCAGAATACTCCGCCGTTATATTGGCGGCAGCGCTGGCTGAAGGTTATAAAGGCCCTGTTTTTATTCAGGGCGATCATATACAAATCCGCCAAAAAAACTATGCTGTCGATTCCCAGAAAGAACTGGACTTCATTCGCGGCCTGATCAAGGATTGTATCGAGGCTGGTTTTTATAATATTGATATAGATGCTTCTACCCTTGTGGATATTGAAAAGAGCGATCTGTTAGCTCAGCAGGAACTCAATGGACTGGTCACAGCCGAAATGACCAAATTCATTCGCAGCATCCAACCCAAAGGCATTACGGTCTCGGTGGGCGGAGAAATCGGAGAAATCGGCTCCGGCAACAGCACCGTAGGAGACCTGAGAGCCTTCATGACGGTCTACCGGAAACATCTGGGACAGACACTGAAAGGCATCTCCAAAATTAGCGTTCAGACAGGCACCACTCACGGTGGTATAGCCCTCCCGGACGGCACCATGGCCAAAGTCCAGCTTGATTTCGCTACTCTGGAAAAAATGTCCAAAATTGCGCAGGCGGAATATGCCATGGGTGGAGCGGTACAGCATGGTGCTTCCACCCTGCCGGATGAAATGTTCAATCTATTCCCTAAAGTGGGTACCCTGGAAGTTCATCTGGCCACTGGATTCCAGAATATTATTTTCGATAGCTCTAATTTCCCTAAGCCTTTGCTTGAAGAAATACACACCGGACTCAAGGCTAAATATTCCTCTGAGAGAAAGAAAGACGAGACCGACACGCAGTTCTATTACAGCACCCGTAAAAAGGCCTTTGGGGATTTCAAGCAAAAGATCTGGAACATCGCGCCGGCTAATTTACAGAAGATTGGGCAAGAACTTGAAGAACGTTTTGCCCAGCTTTACTACAAGCTGAATGTCGTTAATACCCGGGACATCGTTGATAAAGTAATTAAACCCGGCTAGAAACAGTGTCTGTCCGGATATCAGGATAGCGCTTAAAAATCCTTTTGGTTTTAGCTAAATTCCAGATGATTTAGATCACCAGGGCTTTTTATAGGCTCTGGATGCTTTTTAGCTGGCCAAATTCCACCAGTCCGCTCTCTGCCATATTCTCAGCTTCAATGCCGGCTTCCACTGCCGCCGCAATTGGATTCAAGCCGCCCACCATCACCAGTCCTACCCGGTTCAAACCCACTGAAATCTCACAGATGGGTTCACTGGTATTGCCCAGCATATAAACGCCGTGGATCCCCACTGCTTTTAGTTGAGTGAGCTTTTCGTCCACCAGGCTGCGGGCTGGTGCGGGGATCTCGCGGAAGTTGGCCAGAATTTTACCGCTGCCGCTGTGGGCGGCATCCCCTACCGCTGTCATCCTGGCTCGAATATATTGTTCGGAAGGATCCAGCGATGTACCGGAATAATTGATCAAAGCCACAAATCGCCGGGGTTTATTATTGCGGATCTCCAGTACTCCGCCGAACCGGGATTCTATAGGAATACCCGCCTTTAATAATACCCCGTTCACCACCACGCTGCACACGGTGCCCAGGCCAACCTTGCCCTGAGGTACCACCACCGATCCAATTTTCTCACCCTCACGGGCGGTGATTACCAGATCGCTTACCGCTAGTCCAGCCTTAAAGACATCTTTCATTATACCCAGGGCTTTCTCAAATTTATCAGAATCAAATAATGACGTATTTATCGGAACCAATCCGCTTTTGTCAACCGGATTGAAGGAGGTCCGAAAAGCCAGCAACTCCAATTTGTCCAGGATAAAGCCCACCTGGTCTGGCGCTAGCGCCATTCGCAACTCATCTACACCATGGGGAGTCAGCATGCGTCCATCCCTGCCCAATGGATGTGTATAACCCCGCTCATCCGTGATTCTGAGGTGATAACGGATCGCTCTTTCGCTCAGAAAGATACCATAGCGTTCCAGCTCACGCGCAATGGTTATAGAACCCAGCGGTTCCGATGACTCGCTAAGTACTTTTAGAATGGAAATCACTTTGCGTTCAGTATCCGAACCCGAACCCTGGACTACTTTATTGTCTCTTACTTCCCGCTGATCGCCGTTAAACATTTTTACACCTCCTGGAGATGCAGGCTATTTTCCTTACTGTACTATTGACCTGTTTTAGAAGCCACTACCTTTATGAAATACTGGTGAAATCGGGCGTCCGCAGTCAACTCAGGATGAAAAGAACTTGCCAGCAGATTGCCCTGTCGGGCTGCTACAATTACCCCCTCAGGCAGTTTGGCCAGCACCTCTACGCTCTCGCCCACCTTTTCAATCAAAGGAGCGCGGATAAAGATGGCGTGATATGGCTGGGTACCTAATACAGGCATATCCAGTTCTATCTCAAAGCTGTCCACCTGCCGGCCAAATGCGTTGCGTTTCACGGTTATCTCCATGGCCTCCAGGGGTTGTAATGAGGACTGTTGTGAATTTTTTATTCTGGAAGCCAGGCAAATCATCCCGGCGCAGGTTCCCCAAACCGGAAAACCTCGGCTGATCAACTCCTTGAGCGGTTGAAAAAGTCCGTAGCCGTGCATCAACTTCAAAATGGTCGTGCTCTCTCCACCCGGCATTATCAGGCCGTCCAACGCCTGAAGCTGACCGGGCAGCCGGATTTCCGGCGTATCTACCCCTAGTTTTTGCAGGATATGGCAGTGCTCAATAAAAGCCCCTTGCAGAGCCAGCACACCGATTTTTAGTTGTTTTTCTTTCATATCTATTTTACCCGTTTCATACTAACATATTCATTTATTTTCCAACAGACGGGTAAAAAAAGCGAGCCTCGAGATTTGCACCCCGAAGCTCGCAATAGCTAGTCCCCCGCCCCAGGAGGAGCTAAACCCTGATTAAATGATGGGCAAATATTCCTTCAGTTCAAAGTCGGTAACTCTCGTCCGGAATTTATCCCATTCCATTTTCTTGTTTTCAATAAAAGCCTCAAAACAATGTTCGCCCAGGGCTTCCTTGACCAACTTGCTCTTTTCCATCAATTGGATGGCTTCATTCAGATTGCCGGGCAGGGTCCCGATGCCCAGTTTCTTTCTTTGTTCGGCAGACATGTGATAAACGTTGCCCTCAGCCGGAGCCGGCGGGATCAGTCCTTCTTCAATGCCTTTCAAACCAGCCGCCAGTAAAACACTGAAGCACAGGTAAGGATTACAGGCTGGATCAGGAGAGCGGATTTCAAAGCGAGTGGCATTCTCTTTGCCGGGCTCATATCCGGGCACTCTCACCAGGTCGGAACGGTTGCGGATGGCCCAGGATAAATAAACCGGGGCTTCATATCCGGGCACCAGGCGCTTATAGGAATTTACCCACTGATTGGTGACGGCGGTAAATTCAGGAGCGTATTTCAAAAGACCGGCCACAAAGCTCTGCGCCAGCTTGGATAGATTGAAGAGTGCGCCCTTCTCAAAAAAGGCATTCTTGCCGTTCTTGAAGAGGGATTGATGTACGTGCATACCGCTGCCGTTGATGCCGAAGATGGGCTTGGGCATAAAGGTGGCATAAACACCGTGCTTGGCGGCGATCTCTTTAACGATCAGGCGGTATGTCATCACCTGGTCGGCCATAGTCAGAGCATCAGTATATCTCATATCGATTTCATGCTGGCTGAGAGCCACCTCGTGATGAGACTTGTCGACGCCGATTCCCATCTCTTCCAGTGCCAGTACGGTCTCATTTCTGAGCTCTGTGGCGGCATCCAGGATGGTCATATCATAATATCCGCCCTTATCCAGCCCTTCCGTAGTCGGGGCGCCGTCCTTGTCGTTCTTGAAATAGAAATATTCCAGTTCAGGCCCCACATAATAGGTAAAACCCATATCTGTGGCCTTCTTCAGGTTTCTCTTTAAAACCTGCCGGGGATCGCCCTCAAAGGCTTTCCCGCCCGGTTGGCGGATGTCGGTAATCATTCTGGCCAGGCCTACGTCCGCTCTGGGTCTCCAGGGCAATAACTGGAAGGTATCCAGGTCCGGCACAGACATCATATCGCTTTCATCAATACGTGAGAAACCTTCCACCGATGAACCGTCGAATCCCATGCCTGATTCTATGGCAGCTTCCAGTTCAGAAACCGGAATGGCGTAGCTCTTGAGCTGGCCCAGGATGTCGGTAAACCATAACTCCACAAATTTTACGTTGTGCTCACGGGCCATCTTCATGATGTACTCTTTCCCGTCTTGTTTGCCTTTTTTCTCCAAAGCCATGTCAATTCCTCCTCTATTTTATTTTGGGGCGGGTAGCTATTATTTCCCTTGATATTCTCCAGTTTAAAACACCCATGTTACAAACAGATTTCATAAAGGTTAAATTTAAATTTCGTGATATCTATTCTCCGTAGGCCGATTCTCCGTGCTGTGAGATATCCAGGCCTACGCTTTCTTCTGTCTCATTGACGCGTAAACCCATAGTTTTATCCAGGATCTTGCCGATGATCCAGGTCATGCCAAAGGAGAAAACCCACACCACCGCTACACCCAGCAGCTGTATAAAGAATTGCATTGGCTTACCGGTAAACAGCCCATCTGAACCCTGAGCGTTAACGGCAAGGGTAGCGAAAAGTCCTGCGGCCAGGGTACCCCAGGCGCCCCCCAAACCGTGACAGGCAAAGACATCCAGAGATTCATCCACCAGGGATTTTGAGCGGATCCGCATCGCGAAAAACGAAATAATGGCCGCGATTATTCCAATCGGGATACCCATAATAGGCGAAATAAAACCTGATGCCGGTGTCACTGCCGCTAACCCCACCACGGCTCCAGTAACTATACCGGTAACGCTGGGGCGGGTATAATACCAGCTAAGAAACATAAAGGTAACAGCTCCGGCAGCTCCTGCCAGGTTAGTCGCCACAAAGGCGCCCACAGCTACATCACTGGCCCTCCCCGCGCTGCCGGCATTGAAGCCAAACCAGCCGAACCATAATAAGCTGGCCCCGATGACTACCAGGGGGACGTTATGAGCTGACATCGATCCACCCTCCTGATAGCCTTTCCTGCGCCCCAGCAATAATGCCATCGCAAAAGCCGAGACCCCCGCGGTAATATGGACGACAATTCCGCCTGCAAAATCCAGAACACCCAGTTTAGCCAACCACCCGCCTCCCCAGACCCAATGTGCTACAGGAATATAAACCAGAGTAAACCAGAGGATGGAAAAAACCAGGATTGCACTGAACTTTACCCGCTCTACCACTGCGCCGGTAATCAGTCCTACAGTGATAACGGCGAACATCATCTGAAACGTCATAAAGGCTAAATGAGGCACGGTTTGAGGCATATAACTAAAAGGTCCCGCGTTAGCCTGGCTGACGTTCATCAACCCGATAAAATCGAACCCCCCTATAATGCCTCCTTTATCCGCGCCGAAAGCCAGGCTGTAGCCGAAAAAGACCCACAGTAAACCTATCACTCCCAGTGACACGAAGCTCATCATTATGGTTGATAGAACGTTTTTACTCCTTACCAACCCGCCGTAGAAAAAAGCTAAGCCCGGGGTCATCAGCATCACCAGCGCAGTTGAAATCAGCATCCAGGCCGTATCGGCCGCATTAATAGACAAGCTAGGTCCCTCCTGATATTATCTTGAACAGTATAAGACCTTATTGTTACAAACAGATTAACGAAATTTAAAACCTGATGATCATCACTCAAACAAAATACCCGCTCAGGAAATCTTCCCTGAGCGGGCATTTTTAAATGACGAAAGGAACCTTTAAACTAGTAACCGACTTTAGCCAGACCTTTAAGACCGATTATCTCTCGAGCCTCATCCGGGGTGGCAATCTCTTTGCCCATTTCTTTGGCTATTCTAACCATCTTCTCTACCAGTTCCCAGCTTCCTTTGGCCTGTACGCCTTTGTTGATAAAGAGGTTATCTTCCAGACCCACTCTAACGTTGCCTCCCAATATTATGGAGAGAACATTCGCATTGAATTCTTGGGGATAACCCACACCAATGGTAGAGAACTTATAGTTCTGAGGTCCTATCAGCCTGTCGGCGGTATTCTTCATAGCCAGGATACTATCCACATCACAACCAATTCCGCCCAGGATACCGGTCACAAACTGCATCCAGATCGGAGCCTTGATGATCCCTTTTCTGACAAACCAGGCCATATTGTAAAGATGACCTACATCATAAAGTTCAAACTCCGGCTTGGTGCCATTTTCGATCATAGTATTGTAGTAATATTCGATGTCCGCAAAGGAATTTTTAAAGACGAAGTCTTTGGTGGAGGCGGCGAACTCTTTCTCCCAGGGAAACTTCTGGTCGGAATCCTTGTATCTTTCAGCCACAGGATGAATGGAGAAGTTGATGGATCCCATATTGCAGGTTGCCATCTCGGGCTTGAGGGCCGGGACTACCTTGATCCTCTCGGCAATCGTCATTGAAGCAGTACCCCCGGTAGTAGGCACAAAGATGGCCTTGGTCCTGGCTTTCATCCTTTGTGCGATTTCGCGGTAGAAGTCCACATTAGTAGAGGGTCTGGCGTCCTTGGGGTCGCGGGCATGGATATGAATGGAAGCTGCTCCAGCCTCTGCGCAGCGGATGGCTTCTTCAGCGATTTGTTCGGGGGTGATCGGCAGAGCGGGAGTCATCATGGGTAAGGTTATGTTTCCGGTTAACGCAGCTGTGATTATTAATTTGTCGGCCATTATTTTTTTCTCCTGTATAAATTTATTCAGTTCTTGATTATTATTATTTCTTTTGTTTGGTTTCTCTGTCAAGCCAGTCCAGAAGATAGTTATTCAATCTTTCCCTGGAGGCTTTGATCTGCTCCGGAGTCCAGGTCTGAAAACCTTTTCCGCTCTTGAAGCCCAACTCACCCTTTTTCACTTTCTCTTCCAGCAAAGGTGATGGACCGGGTCTGGATTCTATACCTTTTAAGACGGTGTTATGTATAGCCAGAGTCAGGTCCAGTCCCACCATATCTGCATTCTCGATCGGACCTAGAACTGGCAACCGGATAGCGAAGGCGCTCTTGATAGCTTCATCCACTGTCGCGGCATCGGCAATACCATTCTCTACAATCGAGATGGCTTCTCTCCATAAAGCATGCTGGAGCCTGTTGGCAATAAATCCGGGAACATCCTTCAAACACTTTACGGGCTTCTTTCCCGCCATTTTCATTACCTGGTAGGTGGCTTCAAAAGCCTCTTCCGAAGTGTCGTTGGCTTTGATTACTTCCACACAGGGGATCAAATGGGCCGGATTCCAGAAGTGAGCCCCCAGCATTCTTTCGCGATGAGTAGACTTGGCCGCAATTTGGGTGGGGCTTATAACTGACGAGTTCGAGGTTATGATGGTATCCAAAGCGCAGAGCTGGTCCAATTTCTGGAACATATCCTGCTTTATTTCCAGGTTTTCGGCGACGCATTCAATAATTAATTGTGAAGATTTAGCCGCTTCAGCCAAATCCGAAGTGGTTTTTACTCTTTTCATAATAGGCTCGATTTTGGACGTTGCGATAATCCCCCTCGAAGCCATAGTGGTCAGGTTGGTCCTGATTTTCTCAACAGCTTCGGGTAAAACCTCCGGTCTTCTGGCATAAATCCAAACATCAAAGCCGTTCTGCGCAAAATTCTGCGCTACGCCGGGAGAAATCATTCCGGCACCGATTACTGCCACAGTTTTTATATTTTCTGCTTTCATCGTATCTCCTTCTTTATATCTCCTCCTTAAATACTTGTTTTAAGTATAAATCAGTGAACACCCCTCAGCAAGTTGCTGTCTAATTCTTGTTGCTGGCTACCTCTTTCTCGTCGTTCTCCATTTGGTCCCCGTTTGTAATTTGGTCTTTGTTTTCTGTGATTTGGTTTTTACCTCATAAATCTTAAATCATAAATCTTAAATCAGGGCGTCAACCTCTCTCAAAACTTAAAACTTATAACTTTTAGACCCGCTGCTGCCCATCTCATAGGTCCCTATGGCAATGTAATAAAAAATGGAAAAGGATAGAGCCATGATGTTATTATTATATTGTTTAGATTATTTGACACTTGATTTTTTCAACATCGTATTTAATCGAGTTTAGCAATATAAGTGGATGAAGTGAGAAAGAACATTAGAGGGAAATTCGCTCTGGCGATAATATCAATCGTTTTATTCTGGGTTGTTACCCTTGGTGTAGCCTTTGGAATAACTGCTGGAAACAACTCATCGGGTTCTGTGCCTCCTGCGGCACTCCATCCCTCTCAGACTCCCAATGAGGTGCTGAATGGCCAGCAGGTTTTTTCTGCTAATTGTGCTTCTTGCCATAATGCAGAAGCTTTCCATATCTCCATGTCGCAGGTTCAGTTGCAAAATTTCATTACAACTCATAATACCGGTAAAGAATTAACTCAGGCAGCTATTGCTGCCATCGTATTATTCTTGAAGCCTTAGTCTAAATAGTCTTGAATTGATTGACTGCAAATTTTATTAGATCATACTATAAGTCGGATTCAGGTAATATTAAAGGGTTTTCCATCGGTGGGGGGTAATGCTTAAACAAATAATAACGAAGTCGATCATTCTTGTGGTGTTACTGTTGGTGAGTATTCTGGCTGTAATCAACCTTAAAACACTCTTGTTTGTCAATATGTATTTGCTCATGGCGGTTTTTATCGGGCTCGGTGTTTTGGCCGGCATAACTACCGCAGCACTGAAACGCATTACACATTCCAGAAATCCGGCCTTCCCAGAAAAACGTCATACACTGGGCTCTTTTTTTCAGCATTGGGGCACTTCGGTTGGAATTTTGTTGCTCTTTATAACCGGATTATTTATGAAAATAAATCCGGGTATAATTTCTTCCAACATTCATTTCACCGGTGTTTTAATCACTCTATTATTTGGATTTTACTTCCTGATCGATTTTTTTACTTCTCAAAAATATATTGAATTACTTCCAGATTTAAAGGATATTTTTGAAGGAACCATAAAGAAATACATATTGCGAACTCCCTGGAAAGATCAGGGGAAATATCAAGCTTCTCAAAAATCAGCTTTTCTGGCTTTTATTGTCCTTGGCAGCGAAGTGTTAATCAGCGGATTAATTAAAACTGTTGCCTTACTGACTTCAATACCGGATCACCTGTTAAGCGCAGTTACTCTGCTACACGATGTTGCAGGGTTATTATTGGCAATACTCACAGTTGTCCATATTGTTTTGGTCTTTATTCCACGTGCAAATCTTCAATTACTGGCCAGTTGGTTTACCGGAGTCGATGTTCTAAAGAGCTCTAAGCAGGACTAACCATTCTTGAACAATCGTATTCTGTTACCACTGCACCTGAAACCTGTCTGGTTATATTCCCTTGAACGATCTAAAATAACTACTAAATCGTAACTTCGTATCTACATTCTGAATCAAATCTTTACTTTATCGTAACTTCCAGTTGATATAATTTCAAAGAGGTTTCTTGTTTATTCTGGTTGTTTGATGCATTTCATTAAATAATGCATTAGATCATATAAATGACAGGGTAAAACGTTGAAGAAGTTCTTGCCCTTTTGCCTGGCAGTAATAGTGGCTGTCACTTCACTTGATGTGCCCCCCTTAGAAAGATACCAGGTATAATATCAAGGAACGGTAGGGCGGCTTGGCCACCAGGCTAAAACTGGGTTATCCTGTATTTTATGGTGTACAGATTACCCTGACAGCAGACCCCGTTCCCAATCCAACCTCTTCGGCGGCAGCCAGATAATCACCGGGTTTGTCCTCTGATAACCAGGTTCTCATTTCTGATATGAAGTATTTACATTTATTTACTTTTTTGTAACCAAATATTTACTGGATAAACCAAAATTACGTATTATAATGTAAGTGTTTATATTAATTGAAATGGTAAATCGCGGTTAACACTCATGGATAATTGTAAGGCCATTTACACATAAATAAGCTTAGTCGGAGGGATAATATGAAGCTTGCGCGTTTTCTTATTTTCATGCTGTTATCTTTGTTATTGGTATCAGGTACTTTAGCCTTTACAATCACTCCAGCTCTGGCGGCTACAACCAACTCATGGAAAACCGCCGTGAGTGGCGACTGGACAGACACCACTAAATGGAGCCTGGGGCATATTCCTGACGCCACCGAGGACGTTGAAATCACCGTGGCCGGCAGTTATACAGTTACTCTCACTGGCAATCGTTATTGCAACACCATGCTTATCGGTGGATCGGGGAACACCGGACAAACCCTGTCGATTCAGAGTACTGCTACAATTACAACCAAGTTGACTGCTTCTAATGGGGTGACAAATTACGGTTCTATTGATATGAACAGCACCAGTACCAGAGACTCAGACCTCGCTGTAACCAATAATAGCTTGCTCAACTATGGTACTTTTTATGTCAGCGCCGGTGGTGGCGGCGGCCGCGCCATTGCCGCCGCTCTGGAAAATCGGGGGACTTTCTACGTCAATACCGCCACTGATCTGGGCGCAACCAGTAAAACACATTATAACTACGGTGCCCTCAATATCGGCGGAGGCTGCACTTTGACTCTCAGTGGAGGCAGCCAGGTCTTTAATCAGCAAAACAGCACTATCTCCAACAGCGGTGCTTTTAATATTACCTCTGCTGCGCTGAACTTCAATGGAGGGTCTTTCACCGGCAACTACGTTGTTTTGGAGAACTCCGATTTTAATATTGGACCCGGTTCTACTGGTGCCGGTAATTTTATTTTGAGAAAATCGTGCAATATCAGCGGTGACGTGGCTTCCGGCCAGTATCTATGGATCAACGGTTACGCTGCCACTGCCATTGCGACTGCTGCAAACGGCTTTACTAACAACGGCAGCATCACCCTGGAATCTTCATCTGGCACTTATACCTCACAGATGGATGTGGTTAACGGCACATTGGTAAATCGGGGCACTATCAATATCAACCCGGGTACCGGCGGCAACCGCTATTTTAACGCCAACCTGGAAAACCGGGGCACAGTTAACATCAATGCTAATACTGGCCTAAATAAAGAATCTTGTGCAAATTCCAACTACAGCGCTTTTAACATCGGCGGCGGCTGCACCCTCACCCTCACTGGAACCGGAAAGAGTTTTGCTCAGAATGGCGGTACGCTCGCCAACAGCGGCTCCTTCGATATCACCAATGCCGTCTTCAACTTTGACGGGGGGTCCATTACCGGAAATGCGATTGTTTTAAACAATACAGATCTCGAAATCAGCGCCACAGGCCAGGGTTATTTCTCAGTTCGCAGCACCACCAATTTTACAGGCAACGTGGCGGCTGCCCAGAAGATCTCTGTTAACGGCAAGGCCGGAACCTACGCCGCATTGGTTTCCGCGGGCAGTTTTATCAATACCGGCACTATCAACCTGGAGACAATTACTAGCTCTGGCGGAGCCTCCAATCTGACCGTGACCAGCGGCACTTTCACTAACACAGGGACTCTCAACAGCAGCCCTGGTTTGGGCGGTACCCGCGCTTTTTCAGGCAACCTGGACAACCAGGGCACTATTAATATCAATGCCAGTACCAGTTTTGAAAATACCACCGGCGTTTACAGCAATACAGGCGCATTTAATATCGGCGGCGGTTGCACCCTGACCATGTCAGACTCCAGCCAGGTTTTCAATCAGAACGGCGGCACCTTCGCCAATAGCGGCACTGCCAACTTAACATCCGCTACCTTTAACTTTAACGGGGGGAATATCACCGGTAATGCCATTATTCTATATGCGGCGCATCTTAATATCGGTGCAGGCAGCCTCGGACTGGGTAATTTTTCAATGCGCTCCGCCAGCACCATTAGCGGCGATATAGCCGCTGCCCAGCAAATAAATGTTAACGGTCTCACTGGAATGCCGGCTACTCTGACCGCCGCTAACGGGTTTACCAACAAGGGGACTATAGTTCTGGAAACCACCAGCGGTACTTCTTCTTCGAATTTAACCGTTACCACCGGTGTTTTTACCAACAAAGGTGTCTTCAATATCTCCCCCGGTACCGGAGGGACCCGTACTTTTTCGGGTGACCTGGATAACCAGGGTACAACTAACATCAATGCTAATGCCGCTTTTGAAAAAATTAGCGGTGTTTACAGTAATACAGGTGCCTTTAATATCGGCGGTAGTTGCGCTCTGACTATCTCCGGCAACGGCCAGGTCTTCAATCAGAACGGCGGGACTCTTGCCAACAGCGGCACTTTTAACATAAATACCGCCGCTTTTAACTTCAATGGGGGAAATAACACCGGTAATTCCCTAATTATTTATCAATCAGACCTTCGGATTGGACCCGGCAGCAACGGCCAGGGCAATTTCTCCTGTAGGGGCAGCAGCACTTTCGGAGGAGACATCGGTACCAACATGATAGTCAATATCAACGGAATCACCGGACTATCAGCCCAGTTAACAGCCGCTGATGGATTTATCAACAAAGGAACTATCGTTTTGGAGACCACCAGCAGTACACCCTTTTCTAATCTGGTAGTCAGTAGCGGAGTTCTAACCAACAAGGGTGCGTTCTATGTAAACCCGGGTACAGGTGGTACCCGGACTTTCTCAGGAAGCCTGGATAATCAGGGGACGGTTAGTATCAACACCAATACCACTTTCGATAAACTAAATAGTATTCATACTAACTCCGGTAACTGGAATATCGGCGGCGGTTGCGCTCTGAGCATCTCGGGTAACAGCCAGATCTTTTATCAGAACGGCGGCACTCTCGCTAATAGCGGTGCATTTGAGGTAAATTCCGCCGCCTTTAATTTCAATGGGGGTATTACTACCGGAAATGCCGTAACTATCTATTATTCAGCTTTCACTATTGGACCGGGCAGCACTGGCCAGGGCTATTTCTCTTGCCGTGGCAGTAGTACCTTTGCTGGAGATATAGCGGTTAACCAGACTGTTAAAATTAATGGAGTCACAGGAGTATCCTCCCAATTGACAGCCGCCAATGGCTTTACCAATAACGGTACCCTCGTTTTAGAGACTACCAGCAGTACCCCTTATTCCAATTTAATAGTCAATAGTGGGGTTCTCACCAATAAAGGTATCTTTAACATTAACCCTGGGACAGGTGGTTCCAGGACATTCTCGGGCAATCTGGATAATCAAGGAACGATTAACATAAACACTTTAACCAATTTTAGTCAGGTAAACGCAATTTATTCTAACTCCAAAACACTAAGTATTGGCGGCGGTTGCACCCTGAGTATTACGGGCGCCAACCAGACCTTCAAACAGACCGCTTCCGGCAGTATCTACAACAGCGGCACTCTGGATTTCAACAACATCGATATCTACGGGGCAGGCACCCTTTATGGTTCCATCAGTCCTGTAAACTGCGATGTATATATCGGCAGTTCGCCGGGGATTTTCAATATCAGCGGGAATTATACCCAGGATATCAGTTCTACTTTGAACATCGAAATCGGTGGGGATAATCCCGGGACCGGATACGACCAGTTGAATATTTCAGGCAGTGCCAATCTGGCAGGCACGCTTAATATTTCCCTGTACGGAGGGTTCCTGCCCACGGCTGGGCATATGTTCAAGTTTCTTACCTACGGATCTAAAATTGGGGACTTTGCTACAGTTAACGGGCTGAACATCGGCGGCGACATGTACTTCGACCGGGTGGTGACAACTACCAATCAGACTCTTTTTTATGTGCCGGTTTATATCAGCGTCGCCTTGCAGGGAGGGTCACGTCCGGATTCCGGTTATGTAGTGCCTTTGACCGTTAAGTTCTTTGCTCCCGGTACTGATGTTTTGATAAGTACCCCGCTCTACACTCGCAATTTGACCACGGCCAAAAGCGACAACAGTACCGCTGTAACCCAGACCAGCGGTATAACACCGGGTACCTATGATATCAGCGCAGAGACTCCCACTTGCCTGACCAATGTTAAAAGAGGCGTGGTGATCACAGCGCCTTCAACAGCAGTAGATCTGGGCACTCTGCTGGAAGGCAACGCCAATGATGACAACATCATCAATATCGCGGACTTTGGCCTCCTGGCAGCTTCATATGGTAAAAGTGCTCCCGATTATGATGCCCGGACTGATTTTGACCGCAACGGGATAGTCAACATCGCTGACTTCGGCTTGCTGGCGGTTAACTACGGCAAGGTTGCGCCAATAATTGTACCGTAGCCTGAATATAAGATAAATTAACAAAATGACTGCCGGCGGACGCCATAACCAGGTTTAACCGCTTGCGCAGGCAACCTAACTATAAAGAACCGCTCAACTAATAATTGCGCGGTTCTTTTTTACTGCTGGTCCGCAACTATGTCTCTGCTCATCAATCCTGAATCATAAATCAGGGCGTCACCCTCTCTCAAAACTTATCACTTCCCCCAATCTCTTCCACAAAACTGTCAATAGCAAAAGCTTGCCAACTACAGAACATATGTTCTATTATGGTATCAACTCGATTAAAAGGAGTTACGAAATGCACGATCTTATAAAACGGAAAAGCGGTGGTCAACCCAATAATCGCAATGCCCTTAAACATGGCTTTTACTCCAAAGTGCTGGCTCCGCAGGAAAAACGTGAATTGAAATATGCCGGTGGAGTCGATGGACTCGACCAGGAAATAGCTATTATCCGTATCAAGTTCAGGTCGCTGCTTGCCCAGGATGGGCAAAACCTTCGCCTTATTAACCAGACCGCTGTCACGCTCGGCAAACTTTATGC
>CAITCX010000494.1 GCA_903890885.1 uncultured Dehalococcoidia bacterium | reverse complement strand
TTATGCTCACCTTTATTCTTCCTTCTCTTATTATCCTCTACCCATTTAGGATCAGAAGGCACTAAACAGTTTTCGGGGAAGAACTTGAACGTCTTACCTTTTGCGAAATGGAAGCAATATTCAAAAGCATCCTTAAGGCGTCTCTTGTTACCTGTCGGAAATGGATTTGTCTTTACCCAAATATAGGTTTCCGCCCAATATCCACGTTTAGCCATTTTTAATAGATACTCCAAAAGATAGGTTTGCCGCAATCCCTTTTCTACGCCCTCCTTTACATTAATAACTACTGATCCCGTAGGCTTTGTTACTTCCAAAAACTCGCAAGTCCATTTGAAAAGCCAAGAGGAATATTCATGGGCAGGAATACTATCATAAGAATCGCCTCGTTTACCGGCATAAGGAGGACTCGTAACTACCAAATCAAATGTGTTTTCAGACAATTTGGGTAGTTCGTCTTTTATATCGGCAAACTTAATGTAGTTTCTTAGCGGATAAGCCATTTGAATACAGACCTCCAAGAATGATCAATCGGTTCAGGACGAATAAAACTAGAATCAACATATTTCTTTGTGAATTCCTCAGTTATGGCGGCTAAATCTTCAGGCAATCGAGAAAATACTTCTGCCATAATTTCTTTTGGAATGCCGTAATATGCTTGAGCAATAGAACCAGTCATGGCAGCAATTGTATCGCTATCGCCGCCTCTAAAAATAGCCCTTCGTATAGCATCCTCAAATCCTTCAGAGTCAAAAAATGCAATTAAAGCCTGAGGAACGCAAGCCTGACAACTGACATCCCAATGATCCAAAATTCCAACTTCTAGATCATAACCAGTTTCTTTAACCACTTCTTTTTTAATTTCCCCCTTACTAAACCCTTTTCTAGCCAAAAATACAGCTAACGCAATAGCCTTTGCCCCTTTAATTCCTTCAGGGTGAGAATGGGTAACGCAAGCTGACTTTTCTGCCTCTGACAAAACCTCTTCCTTAGTATTAAATGCCCAAGCAACAGGACTTACCCTCATGCCAGAACCGTTACCCCAACTACCATAAGATTTTCTATCATCAGAAGCAGCCCATGACTTAAATGCCTTACCGTAGCCTGCATGAGGATATCTCCTAAAGTAATCCTTGAAGGCGTCTACATAGTCCTTACCGTTCATAATGATATCAGCTACGCAAACTGTGTAAACCGTATCGTCAGTGAAATGAGTTCGACCGTTAAATAGAGAAAAATTCTTACGGCGAGGATTTGTCGTGAAACACGGCCCGTCCGCTCGCCACGCCACGGTTTCCGCCGCCCTCTCGGCGAGCCTTGCGGGGGCGATCGTGGCTTGGCTCGGCTGCCTGACCATCCTGGGCGGCCCTGCCCCTTCGCCGCTGACAGGCATCGCCTGTTTGTTCGCGGGCATCCTGGCCGGGGTGATCCTGGGCAGCGCGGCGTCACGTCTGTAGGCAGGAGAGACCGGGACGTTCGGATCCTGCGCGCGGGGCGAGCGAACCGGCCGGGAGCGGATCGGTTGCGGACTGCAGTTCACGAGACTCGTTGAGTCGATCGATGGGTGGAGGGAATCGTCGGATGCGGACGAGGCGTTTGGAACTCTTGAGACCGAGCGAGATTCTCGCGGAGATCGGGCGGTGTGCGGTGGTGTACCTGCCTCTCGCTCCCCTGGAGTGGCATGGCCCCCACCTGCCGTTTGGGGTCGATCCGCTTTACGCCCCCGAGCTGGCCTTACGCCTGGCGGATCGGCTGGGCGGGATCGGTCACCCTTGTCTCCACCTGGGGACGGAGCGCGAGCGGGACGCGACCACGCTCAAGAGCCTCGAGTTTAGCGGCTCCGAATG
>CAITCX010000493.1 GCA_903890885.1 uncultured Dehalococcoidia bacterium | reverse complement strand
TTATTCTTTAAACGGCCGTTCGTTGAGCGGCCTAAAGACCACACCAGACTCCGCAGCAGGAAGCGCAGCCACCTGCTCGGTGAGCAGGAATTTCCCGTTTTGTATCCATTCCTTAAGAGTATTAGCGATCTCCAGCGCTCGCGGATAGCTGGAAAGCGAGGCGGTAGGCAGACTCTTGCCCTGTACCTTGATCTTACCGGAGCGCAGCTCGGCATAACTGACCTCTCCCAGCGCTTCCGGGATGCGGTTAGGATAGGAAGTCGAATAGTCTATCACAGGCGCCATGATTTCTGCGTCCGTCACCGTGGTATAACGCAGGATTTCCTCGTTCAAAATCGGGATAGGCACGCCGATTCCCACTGCCAGACTGACTCCGTAGCCCAGCATGCTGGTACCCACCAGATAGCGGGGACTCATCTGCTTGAGATCGCCGATTACGCACAGAGTACCAGCGCCCTCTTTAGGAGTGCCGTTTTCCGCGCGAGGAACACCGGGATTAAACTGGGTACCAGGCCAGGCCACGTAGCCGATGCCGCCCCCCAGGAAAATGCGGGTGCCGATGCCGATAGTTTTATAACAGGGGTCGTTCATCAGGGGCGATAGCTGGCCCGCGCTGGAATAGCCTGCGCTGCCCAACCGAGGCTTAAGAGCCCCCATGTAAGTGTAAATAGTCTTATCCGAGGTGTTCACGGCTACATTATAGTTTTGGTAGGAATTGCGCATATTAAAGAGGACAGCCTCATTGAGGTCTTTGATGTTGATCCAGGTTTCCAGCTTCTTGCGCGGGTAGCAGTCCGTGCCGTAAGCCGAAGCCTCCAGGCGTACATCATGACCGGCTACCAGTTCTTCGATAACGTGCCCGCCACCGTAATTGAAATCTCCAGGGTGGTTGCGGTTACGGGGATCATCGTCTGGCAAAGCATTGGCGCCGATAAAAAGATCGACGGCCGCAAAGGCCGCATAGGCGGGAACATCGTTGAGATAACTCCTGCCGCCGCCCAGTTTGATACGGGGTTTAGCGTGGCCGATGTTAAAATAGGCTCCAGAAGAACACATAGGGCCGAAAGTGCCGGTAGTCACCACATCTACTCGCTCGGCGGCTTTCTTGACGCCCTCCTGTTTGGCAATCTCGATAATTTCCGCAGCAGTGACTACAACCGCTTGGCCCTGTTTAATCTTTTCGTTGATTTCTTGAATCGTTTTTGTCATATCTCATCCTGATAATAGTCTGAAAATATCAGGATTGTCAATGAAAAGTGGTTGTGTAATTGTTCACAGTCTTTCACTTTGAAATAAGCATTTCCCGACTAACTTTATTGATGCAATTTACCTTAAGTAAAAAATTATTAGGTAGACCGCTGAGATAATAGCCGACACAATCATTACGGGGAAACAGATTTTCAACCAATACCCAAATTTAATTTTATAACCCATTTCCTCTGACATGCCAGAGGCCACAACGTTGGCACTTGCACCAATAATTGTACCGTTACCCCCTAAGCAAGCTCCCAAAGATAATGCTATCCAAAGAGGGGTTAAAGGGATCGTGGTCATTGTCCCAATGTTCTGAATCAAGGGAATCATGGTAGCTGCATAAGGGATATTATCGATAAAGGCCGAAGCAATGGCTGAAAACCAGAATATCGCCATTATGGTCGCAAAGGGGTTGCCCTGGGTCATTTCAATCGCTTTTTGAGCCAGAATAGAAATCACCCCGGCTTCCTTCAAGCTGCCAACAATGATAAAAAGTCCAACAAAGAAGAAAATGGTTTTCCACTCTACTTCCTGCAATATTTTCTCTGTACTTACCTGGAATTGAGTTACAGCTAGTAAAACGACGGCCCCGATTATAGCCACAGTCGCGGATTCGTAATGAAAAGTCCCGTGCAGAAGAAAGCCAACGATTGTCAAACCCAATACGATCAGGCTTTTTACAAGAAGATTGCGGTCTTTGATGCAGGCTTTCTCGTCCATCTGAAGAACTTTGGCCTTATCTTCAGGTTTAGCGTTCAGCCCTTTACGATATATCCAGGCAAATATTATGGTTGTGACTACCAGGGTTACAGCAATAACTCCGGTGTTATATTTGAGAAAATCCATAAATGTAAAACCAGCCGCACTACCGATCATAATATTGGGTGGATCCCCGATCAGGGTGGCCGTGCCACCAATGTTCGAAGCAAACACCTCGGCAATCACAAAAGGCACCGGATTAATCTTTAAATCTTTAGTGACGCTGAATGTGACCGGTAACACTAACAATATCGTAGTGACATTATCCAGAAAGGCGGAAATAACCCCGGTCAGAACTGACATTAGAATAATAATTATTACCGGATTGCCTTTGGCGATTTTGACCGTTTTTACCGCCAGGTATTCAAAGACGCCGGACTTTTTGGTAATCATGACCATCACCATCATACTTATCAAAAGTCCGATCGTATTAAAATCCACTGCGGCGAAGGCTTGCGCCTGGGTTAGAAATTTGAAAAGTAGTATGAGAGCTGCGCCTGCTACAGCTATCACCGTCCTGTCAAATTTATCCCATACTATCAAGGCATAGACAACAATAAATATTGCACAGCTTACAATTATCTGTGCCGTCGATGCTTCCATCTAAAAACTCCTTATGTAGGCATATTTAAAGCAACATTGAATAATCAGTCAGATAATCAAGGTTATCTAAGGAAAGCATAAATGCAGGCGCTTGCGATAGATAGAACGAAGTCGTTTTGATTATGTTAGATTATACACCTGCCTTGGCTTTGACACAATATACGCATTGACTCGGCTTTGGCTAAGCTTTGAATATACTCAATCTTAGCGCGTGCCTAGCACTCGGCTCTGATTAAAGTGGGATTGGTGATATTGGACTTCAACGAGGCAGCTAAACTGGTCAGAATGATAATCCCGACCAGCCCAATAATGATCAAACTTATCAAAGTCTTGAATAGTGACCAACCTCCTTGATTCTTGATCAACATCCGACTCCACCCACTTTTTCAAGTGTATAGCCTATCTATAATTATCTCAAACCAGATAACCGACGATGATGAACTGTTAGTCCCTAAAACGGAATAACGTTGGGCATTCTATCCCTTGATCTGCAATTAACATAAAACTTAACGACGGAAACCCGACAAAGCAGGCAGCCTGCGGTTGAATGGATTGCCATAATACGATATAATTTTAACGATAATGGGTTAATTATCAGGAGATTTTTTTGCTTAAAAACTTGAATTGCGCCGAATTGAACAAGAAAGATATTGGCAAGAAGGTCAAGCTGGCCGGCTGGGTAGACCGCCGTCGCGACCACGGCCAGTTGATTTTTATTGACCTCCGTGATCGTTCAGGGATCGTTCAGACTGTTTTCAATCCTGAAACATCTAAAGCTGCCCATGAAATCGCATCTCAACTGCGCGGCGAATTTGTGGTCCAGCTAAATGGCGAGGTTTCTGCCCGCCCTGCCGGTACGGAGAACCTTAAAATGCCTACTGGTGAAGTGGAAGTGCTGGTTGAAAGCGCGCTTATTCTTAATACCGCCAAAACTCCGCCCTTTTATATTAATGAAGATATTGATGTCAACGAAAATGTACGCCTGAAATACCGCTACCTGGACCTGCGACGCGACAGGATGAAGTCTAATATCCTGATGCGCCACGAGGTAATCCGCTACATGCGTGAGTTCCTTTATGCTAGGGACTTTCTGGACATCGAAACCCCTATCTTGATGAAAAGTACACCGGAGGGCGCCCGCGATTACCTGGTGCCCAGCCGCCTGTATCCTGGCAAGTTTTATGCTTTACCCCAGTCTCCCCAGCAGTTCAAACAACTGCTGATGGTGGGCGGACTAGAAAAATATTTCCAGATTGCCAAATGCTTCCGTGATGAGGACTCCCGCAAGGACCGGCAGCCGGAGTTCACCCAGCTGGATATCGAGATGAGCTTCGTGGAAGAAGAGGACATCATCAATCTGCTGGAAGAGCTTTTTACCGGCATGGTGGCCAAACTCAAACCGCAGTTAAAGGTCAATACACCCTTTCTGCGCCTGTCTTATGCCGAGGCCATGGAAAAATACGGTTCAGATAAACCGGACCTGCGCTTTGGGCTGGAAATAGGCGATATTTCAGATATTGCCCTCAAAACCGATTTCGCCGTATTTAAAAACGTGGTGTCCGGGGGCGGTAAAGTCAAGGCTATTGTGGCCCCCGGTTGCGCCGCTTATACCCGCGGTCAACTGGACGAGCTTAATGCCGTCGCCCAGGGCCTGGGCGCGCAGGGATTATTAACCATTTCCCTGGGTAACAGCCCCGGCCTTCTCGCCGATCTGACCATGGATATGGTGAAGTCGCGCGCCTCAAAATTCATCACAGTTGACCAGGTCAAACAAATGGCGGAAAGATTGGGCGCCGGCATGGGCGACCTGCTTCTGATAGTCGCGGGTAAACCTGAGTTAGCTTCTGCCGTGCTGGGAGAGATGCGCAAGGAAATAGCCAGGCGCTTGAACTTGATCAATGACAAGGAATTAAAATTTGCCTTTATCACCGACTTCCCACTACTTAACTGGAATCAGGATGAGAAGCGCTGGGAAGCCATGCACCATCCCTTCACCCAGGCCAAAGAAACCGATTTATCCCTGCTGGACACCTCTCCTGAGAAGGTCCACGGCCGTCATTATGATCTGGTCTGCAACGGTTTTGAACTGGGAGGCGGCAGCATCAGAATCCATAATGCAGATTTACAAAGAAAAATCTTCCGCATCTTCGGGCATTCGGAAGAGAAGATCAACCAGTTGTTCGGGCATCTGCTGGAAGCCTTTGAATACGGTGCGCCTCCCCACGGTGGGGTAGCTGTAGGAATTGACCGTTTTGTCATGATCATTCAGGGCAGTGAGACCATCCGCGACGTCATCGCTTTCCCCAAGAATCAAAGTGGTTACGATATGATGTTCGATGCTCCTGCTCAGGTCACCGACAAACAAATTGACGAACTGCACATCAAATTGAAAATGGAAGATATTGAAAACTCTAAATCCTGATATTTGAATTTTATACTGTTTTTGGAGGAATCGTGAAAGTTACTGTAGACAAAACCGAGAAACGGCAGACTTATCTGACCATCGAGATGGAACAGGCAGAGGTCGACGCAGGCTTAAAGGATGCCTACTCCCGCCTGGTTAAAAAATACAGCATTCCGGGTTTTCGCAAGGGCAAGACTCCACGCCCTATCTTTGAACAATACTTGGGCAAAGAGTCCTTTCTGGAAGATGCCGTTGAGCACATGGCGCCGGAGGCCTTTAAACAAGCCTGCAAGGAAAAGGATATTCACGCTTTTGCTCAGCCTGATGTAAAACTCGAAAAAATGGATCCGGTCATATATAAGATGACCGTGCCTCTGGAACCTATCGTTAAGCTGGGTGACTATAAGTCAGTGAGAATGGCCATGGTACACATCGAGGTCAAAGAAGAGGACATCGAGAAGACCATCGAGCAAATTCGCCGGCAGCATTCTGTCTTTGAAACTGTAGACAGGCAGGTTAATTCACATGACATGCTGCTTCTAGACATCGATAGCCACATTGGAGAACAGCAGTATATTAATCAGAAAGATGCCGAATATGAAGTTGAAAAAGACTCTGAATTTCCCATGAAAGGTTTTTCCGAGGCTTTGATAGGTTCGAAGACCGGTGAGACCAGTGAGTTTAATCTGAGTTTCGCTGCGGATTACGGGCGAGTCGAACTAGCAGGTAAAGAGGTTGCCTTCAAAGTCACCATCAAAGAAATTAAACAGCAGAGCTTGCCTGAATTGACTGACGAATTGGCTGCCAAGGTCAATCCCGAATTCAAGACTGTCGCCGAAATGCGCACCAGGATAATCGAAAGCCTTAAGAAGAATGCCGATGAAATAAGCAAAAAGAACTATCAGCAGCAGGTGATTGATGAGGCTGTCAGGATTTCAGAGGTAGAGTATCCTGTTATAATGGAAGAGGAGGAGATCGACAGTCTGGTCCGCCAGCAAATGCAGCGCTGGCAACTGGATGAAAAAGGCCTGGATGAGTATCTTTCCAGCATCAAAAAGTCGGCTGCCGAGTTACGCGAAGAGTTGCGTCCGGTTGCACTTCAAGCCATCAAGCAGTCTCTGGTCATTACTGAAATAGCCCGTAGTGAAGATATTAAGATTGAAGATGCCGACTTGGACACTGAAATCGAAAGTCTAACTAAAAATGTCGCCAGCGACCGTAAAAAGCAAATGGTTGACCTTTTGAATATTCCGCAAAATCAGGTGAATCTGGTGACTTCAATCGCGACCCGCAAGACCGTAGAAAAGTTGGTTGAGATAGCTCAATCCCAGGCTGTTACTGAAACAAAACCCGACGATACTGAGGCTAAAAAGCCCGAAGCATAACAAAGGAGGCAATTATGGATTTTAAAAATGTCATCCCGATGGTAGTTGAATCCGGCAGCAAAGGGGAGCGCGCTTTCGATATATATTCGCTCCTGTTAAGAGAACGCATTGTCATGCTGAACATGCCCATCAACGATCAGGTGGCTAATGTCATTATTTCTCAGCTTTTATACCTGGACCGGGAAGACCCGGACAAGGACATCAGTTTATATATTCATTCTCCGGGCGGCGTGGTCACAGCCGGTCTGGCTATCTACGATACCATGCAATTGATCCGCCCCGATGTTTCTACTATCTGCCTGGGCATGGCAGCCAGCATGGCGACTATCATTTTGACCTCTGGGGCCAAGGGCAAGAGATACGCTTTGCCTCATTCCACCATCCATATGCACCAGGTATTGGGCGGCGCCCAGGGCCAGGCAGCGGATGTCGTAATTGCTGCCAAGGAAATTATGAGATTGGATGGGATCATCCGCAGTATCATGATGCAGCACACCGGCCAGACCGCGGAAAAACTGCTGCATGATATGGACCGTGATTTTTATCTGGATCCTGTGCAGGCCATAGAGTACGGCCTGATCGATCAGGTCCTCGAGAAACAACAGCCCGCTAAAAAATAGACCCACCATCAAGTTAAAGAGAGGGGACCTTCGCG
>CAITCX010000492.1 GCA_903890885.1 uncultured Dehalococcoidia bacterium | reverse complement strand
TGGAAACATATTCTAAAGAAGGCCGCATTTTCCCAGTAACCAATCAGGCAGAGTCTGTCTTACATGTCCTGGAGATGGAATTAAAACGAACCTCCGCAGCTGTAAAATACAACTTTGACTGCTCTGGAATTTCTTCATCTAAAAACGGTCTACTGGTTAGCTCTGCCAACGGCGAAAAAATAGAATGCAGAAAAGTTATTTTGACCGGAGGCGGAAAGACATATCCGGCTTTTGGAGCGGACGGCAGCGCCTATGAAATTGCTAAAAAACTTGGACATACTGTCATTGAGCCTGTACCAGCGGTGGTGCCGTTAGTAATCAAAGACAACCTGTGCTTTCTGCTGCAAGGCCAGAGAATAATAGCCACGGCCAGGCCTGTGATAGACGGCAGAGAGGGTGAATGGGTAGGCGGAGAATTGCTGTTCACCAAGTATGGACTTTCCGGCACCTGTATACTGGATATCAGCGAACCGATTTCCACCGCTCTTAATCGCCAGCATCAAACTCAAGTTTATGTTTCATTAGATCTGGTGCCTTTTATGGATAAAGAAAAGCTTAAGATTGAGCTAGAAAGGCGCCAAAAAGCTGGCTGGACGGCACATGAGATGCTGACCGGGATACTGCCGGCCAAATTGTGCAGCGCGTTTAAAGATTTGTTTGGTAAAAACGGACTGGACAAAGCAGTTAAGGTCTTGAAAGACTATCGTTTTGAGGCAAATGGCACACGCGGCTGGAACGAGGCTGAATTCACTAGCGGCGGTATCAATGTTAATGAGGTCAACACAG
The DNA here is from genome assembly GCA_903890885.1 of uncultured Dehalococcoidia bacterium. Taxonomy (GTDB): domain Bacteria; phylum Chloroflexota; class Dehalococcoidia; order Dehalococcoidales; family UBA3254; genus UBA3254. The sequence goes on along the minus strand of CAITCX010000492.1, from coordinate 1,447 downwards.
TAACTTTGGAATCTAAACTTAAACCAGGCGTATATCTGGCGGGTGAAATACTGGATGTGAACGGCAGGCGAGGAGGATATAATCTAGGTTGGGCCTGGGCGTCAGGTCTGGCGGCGGGAGAAGCCCGGAAATAATGGACGTTAAGAAAATGAATCTTTGTTTGTTTTCAGATAATAAGGTTAAAATGGCTAAAATATGTGGAGGAAGAATTGATGGATAAAGAGATGTATCCGATAATTCTGGAGGAAATGATCCAATCTCTTAAAATCTCTAAAGACGATCTTGAGGCAGACGTTCACGATATAACCGAATATTGGGAAACGTGCCTTGACAAAGCGGGAATTTCTAATCGAGATACTGCTATCCTGATATTGACCACCGGTATATCCTGTTACCTGAAAGGCCGGGGTATTAATGTTGAAAAAAACAAAGCTTCAACCGATAACAGTGGTTTATTATTAACCCTGGTAACTTTAATACCACTTTATGCCTGGACCCGTCCGGCGGATAATTACCCCAAAATACATGATTTGATTCCGCTTAAACAAGGAGCACGGCGGAATCCAGCGAGGAAAAAAGACATGCTTTCTCAGGTCGAAGATATTCTACAAGATAAATGGCCTGAATGACAGCGCAGGTTAAGTTTTCAAAAACCCAGCAAACAAAAACAATTAAATTTCACTCATACTTCACATAACATGTATTGTGCGTACTAAGTTAAGGCTATTATTTGAGATATACCACATTGATTCATATTTCCTGCTGAGTAAAGAGGTTCAACTAACTACTTTCTTATCCTCTTTAACTCGAAGACTACGGGATTTTCATGATCCGCACAGGCCAGTTGACAGACATCCGGGTCTTTAGTCCACGGTAAGATACCGCCAAATCTTAACGTCCTAAGGTCAGGATAAATGACGTGATAAGCAGCATTGCAAAAACCACCTGGAGTAACTCCGCCGACAATCCATTGGTCGCCAACCTTATGGCCCGCCCCACAAACTCCTTTTTGAGAAACCACTGTAATTTGAACATCATAAGTTTCAGCCATTTTCAACTCCTGATTCGGATGATATATTTTCTATCTGTGCCCAAAGCTTAGTATTAATAGTTTGGTATAAAACATCGAAACCCCATTTTTTGTAGGCTGATATTAGTACAGTATCCGGAGCCGGTTCTCCTGACTGTGCAATATAGTACTCAATAGCCTTTTTTTCATCCCATTTCTCACTGGCCGGCAAAAGAGCATCAATCTTGTTCATAGCCATAATACGGGGTTTTTCAGCCAGCCCCAGGTCTTTAAGAATATCCTCAACGGTATTGAATTGATCAGCAGCGTTAGATGACGTTATGTCAACTACATGGACTAACAAGGCAGCGTCCGATAATTCTTCCAAAGTAGCTCTGAAGGCAGCCACCAGTGTTGTGGGTAATTTTCTGATAAACC
>CAITCX010000491.1 GCA_903890885.1 uncultured Dehalococcoidia bacterium | reverse complement strand
CACATTTCCCTCAGGAGGAAATTTTGATATTTGAAGTCTCAGATTTTGTCTTCGATGTACCACCGGTAGTTTCCCGGGCACGGCGTGTTCTGATTAAGCCCAACGCTTCTTACCCGTTGCCTTATCCGGTCACTACCAGCCCGGAGCTGATCGCCCGTATCATCGAAGGAATACGCGAAGTCAGCGACGCCGATATATTGATTCTTGACGGCACGCCTGGCGGCAGCCCTATTTATCCTTTTTATCAGTCCCTTGGTTACAACTTTCCCCGCGTTTTAATGCTGGATGTCAAAGATTGCATCTGGGTGGAAGTGGACAATCCGCTGCCCAAGCCTTTTGCTGTTCCCACCTTTTGGATACCTAACGTGATTTTATCCAGTGACTATCTGATTTCGGTTTCCACGATGAGAGTAATCAACGAACGACCGGAGTTCAGCGTTATGAATCTGCTCTCAACGCTGCCCAGCACCAAATACGGGGCGCGGTCGGCTACTGGTTGGGATTCTCTCTATAGCCTTGGCATAGATAAAGTGCTGGCCGATCTGTATTTTACATTGCCCTTTGACGTGGGCATCATAGAAGCCCGCCAGAAGTTTGTTGGAAAATCCCCCTTATTGAACCAGGGCATCACCGAAGAAGTCGGTAAAATACTAATTGGTGAACCCTTTGACATTGATAATGAAGCCTGCCAGATGGCGGGTGTTAAATCCGAGTATTTAGATCTGGTTAAAGTCGCCCGCATCGGATTTGAAGCCTGACCTGAAAAAGGCAAACTTCTTTAATTCAGCATTATCATATGCTAAATAGGTGATAACCTCCTGTTTTTAGGCGGTCCGTCTGTCTGTAGAGCCCGATAATTCGCTTACTTCACTATCAGGGTATACGTTTGATTAAAAGCATTAATGGTAGGCGAACTGTCATCAACCGTGACTGTAAAAGTGAAGGTGCCTTTGTTCAGAGGCACTCCTGATAAGGTTCCACTGGTATCCATTTTTATTCCGGGAGGAAATTGCCCGGAAACAAATCCCCAGCGCAAAGTACCACTGCCTCCGGAAGTCTGGATTTGTGCGGAATAAGCCTTGCCTATGGTAGCCGCAGGCAGCACAGTATTGACGATGAATACAGTATTGGGTTTAGCAATATTTATTTTGATTTCCTGATTAACTATCTTGGGAGTTTTTGAGGCATCTTGAATTACCATCTTTAAGACATAGCTACCAGGCGTGACTGGAATTCCTGATAATTTAACATTAACTGGATCGTAAGCCATTCCCGCTGGGACAGTCGTATTATCCACTGTAGTAACATACGGGGACTTGCCACCTTCAATTATAAAACTGTATTGATAATCGTTAGCTGCACGCCCGTTAGGTATGTTCAGGTTACTAAACTGAAGGGGAGGCGGAGGTTCAAATACACCGACCTTCCAAAGAATGATAATTACGATTGCGACCAATACCACAAATACCGTTCCCCATCTGTAATACGGGTTCATAAAGAAGCGTTTCATGGCCGGGAAAACCTTGTTTGCTATGAAACTGATGACTTTACCCAGGCCCGGGAACAATTTAAAGCGGATAGCTATCCAGATGAAGGCACCCCAGATAATGCCGTTGATAATACCCCACAGGATATTGATTGGTCGTATCCCAAACAGTCCAAAAACGGGTGTTTTATAACCTAATACGTTATTCCATAATTGGGCTGCCGGAAAAATCCTGGCATAAATAAAAACAGTAAAAATGAATAAAATTAGGAAAGGAATAGAAAAATTGGTTTCTTTTTTCATAAAACGAATAAAACCAAAGAATGCCAAACCAATTGGGCGTACAATTGCCCATAATGTTTTGTGAGGCTTGAGGAGTCCGGTCAAATCTTCCTGTATGCTTTCAAACAGGTCTTTACCAGGGTTTTCACTGGAAATGCGGCATTTAAAGTTGGATGTTTCGTTAGTTTTATTATTCACATCGCATTCCACTTCCAATCCGACTCTGGCAATAGTTACCTTGCCTACAAAAGGTACCCCCGTATTTATATCAACCGGAAAATTGGTGTGGGATTTTACATGATACTTCTCCTGGGTTTGAGTACCCGTCACATTGGTGCCGTACCAATTTACCTGGGGAAGTTGCTGAGTGATATAGCTTTCGATAGCTCTTTCGACGACCGAACGTCCACGGGTTGCCATCCATTGGGAAGTTTTAGACTTCTGGTTTTTTTCCAGCGTTTTTATGACATAGTTGCTAGCTTCTTTAGCTATTATTCCGGTTGGGCTGGCAACGGTTTGACGCATGATTTCTAAGGATTTGTTGGCATTGGTAGCATTTACCAGAGTTTGGGTTTGAGCAACTAAAGCCGCGGAATCCGAGGCATTTTTCTCCATTTTGGCATTCATGGTATCCATTTTTTGGTTGAGGTCTTCAACTTGTTTAGAAAGTGAATTTAATTGATCGTTGGTAGGTTGAGGTTGAGGTTGAGTCATATTATCTCCTTTATTACATGGAAGATTATGAAATATGTGTTATTTTCAAGAATATTTATATTGTGTTAAAACCTGGAAAGAGCAGGATCAAATCAAAAAGTATTATAGCACTTTTTGGTACACAATATGCATTTAAAACTTGTGAATTTTAAGGTGAGGCTCAATGAGATTTCGAATAGCCTCTGAAAAATGCTATAATTACAATAGTCGTTTTTAAGTGGCTGAAAATCTTAATTGACAGGATAATTTGTAATGGCATTTGGTTCAAACCGCAGATCAGGCCTCAATCCCATCTGGGTTCTACTAGTTGTTAACGCTATAATATTTATTTCTGGCATCTTCGATCAGCAGAGAGTGATAGATAAGAGCTTTGGTCTGAATCCATCCTGGATGGTTCAGCAACCCTGGACGCTCCTGACTTACATGTTTCTGCACGGTAGTATCTACCACCTCGTTTTCAATATGATAACCCTTTATTTCTTTGCGACTTTCGTTATAGCACTGGTGGGTGAAACCGGTTTCCTGTCGACCTATTTTGCGGGAGGTGTGGTAGGAGGATTATTTTTTATTCTGTTTTCCTATATTCCTCTGCCCTATTTCCAAATTACTCATAATACTATCGTAATAGGGGCTTCTGGGGCGATCTTTGCTCTGGGTGGACTCCTGATGGTCATGCGGCCTAATGTTCGTGTATTGATGTTTTTTATAGTTCCTGTGCCACTATGGGTAGGAATATTAATAGGTTTTTTGATGGTGACATTTAATCCTGGTGTGGCCTGGCAGGCTCATCTGGGTGGTTTGGCTTACGGAGCTCTGGTAGGCTGGTACTACCGGCGCCGGGAATTGAGAGGATTATAAAATCGAGTCGCATTTCGCTAGGAGGGAGAGCATGGGGTCTTTAAAACAAACCGATCCCGAGGTTAGTCGAATTCTGGATGCTGAAGTAAAACGCCAGAAAGAAACGGTTAACCTGATTGCTTCTGAGAATTATACCAGCCGAGCTGTTTTAGAAGCCCAGGGGTCGGTTTTAACCAATAAATACGCTGAAGGTTACCCCGGGGCGCGTTATTACGGCGGCTGCCAGAACATGGATGCAGTGGAAAACCTGGCCATAGACAGAGCCAAACAGCTTTTCCGGGCTGAATACGCTAATGTACAGCCCCACAGCGGAGCTCAAGCCAACATGGCTGTCTATTTTGCGCTTCTTAACCCCGGTGATACCGTCATGGGGATGAGTTTGGCTCACGGAGGACATCTCACCCACGGTGCTCCCGCCAATTTCTCAGGTAAAATTTATAAATTTGTGGGCTACGGCGTTAACCGTGAGACGGAGAGAATAGATTACGCTGAAGTGGAAAGGCTGGCTGTCGAACATAAACCGAAACTTATCGTGGCGGGTGCCAGTTCTTATCCTCGTATTATAGATTTCGAAAGATTTAAAAAGATTGCTGATCTGGTGGGAGCCAAATTTCTAACTGACATAGCCCATATCGCCGGTTTGGTGGCGTCTGGTCATCATCCTTCTCCCGTTCCTTATGCCGATCTGGTCAGCGGTACCACTCACAAGACCCTGCGCGGGCCAAGGGCCGGGTTCATTGTCGGAAAGAAGGACTTTGGTCCAAAGATTGATTCAGCCACTTTCCCGCGCATGCAGGGAGGTCCCTTGATGCATGTGGTAGCAGCCAAAGCCGTTTGCTTTCTGGAGGCTTTACAGCCGGAGTTTGTGAAATATCAGCAGGCTATTCTGGATAATGCTCTGGTTATGGCCGTGGAGTTGGAAAAAGCTGGCCTTCGCTTGATTTCCGGTGGAACCGATAATCATATGTTACTGGTGGATTTAACCCCCATCGGTGTAACTGGATTAGACGCTCAACTGGCTCTTGAATCGGTAGGCATTATAGCTAACCGCAATGCCATCCCCTTTGATCCCCGGCCGGTTAAAATCACCAGTGGAATGCGTTTTGGTACGCCGGCGGTAACTTCCCGCGGAATGGGCAAAGAAGAAATGAAAACCCTGGCGGGATGGATCGTTAAAGTGCTCACCAGCCTGGGCGACCATAACACTCAGAAGCAGATCAGCGATGAAGTGAAACAGCTTTGCAGTCGTTTTCCTGTACCGGGCATAGATTATTAGGTATATCCGTTTCTTTTTAACCACTGAAGGCCTTTCTGGGTATCGCTGGCCACCCGGGCCTTTTCAGAGATTTTAATGCGGAACTTAAAACACCAGTAGGTAAATTGTTTCATTTCGGTCAAGCTGCTGTTGGAAAGTAAATGGTAGTGTTTTTCTTTTCTGAACTGCTTTAGCAAGGTGGAGTAAGATTCGTCATATACCCTGGAAAAGACTTCTTCATCTTCAACTACATCATTTTTCCAGAAGTTAGCGTGCCTTTCTTTGCGCACCTCTTCACGGACGGCCTGAATCAGGGCCTCTTCCACTGTTACCCCATAGAAGAAGTTTAGATACTTGTGATATTTGGCCTCACCCATAAGAAGCTTGTATTGGTCGGCGCTCAACAGCAAGGGTGGTTTGCCATGAAATAGCAGGTCGTTTTTTGGCTGGTCAGGCACCAAGCCCCCTACCGTGTCGCAGAGACGCTCAGCTAAAAGCAGCCAATCGAAAGCTTCTCCCTGTATCAGGTATTGATAGGTGCGTTCTAAAACGACCTCGGTTTCGCTGGTCCACAAACCAATGGTCTCCAGCAGGGCCAGATACCAGTGTTTACCAGATGCCAGCTCAGTCTGAAAATGGCGGATCGCTATTTCAGCATTACCGACCGGAGGCATTTCTTGTTTTAGGGTGTTCTGAGTACAATCATCCATTATATCTATTTTAATAAGACCGGTCTCAGGAATCAACTGTCTTTTAGCATAAAGAAAGATAAGTTTTGCACAAGAAGTTGATATGCGTGTTTTCCGGAGTCGGTTAGCGTTTCAGAGCAGTTAAAAATTGGTCAGCCGGCAGGGTATTTAATATATCTTTGGCTTCACACCAGCCTCGCCTTGCCATCCCTACTCCAAAACGCATGAACTTGAGATGTTCCGGGTGATGGGAGTCTGTAGCAATTACCAATTTCACGCCCGTCTGTCTGGCCTTATAAATGTGGGTGTCTTTTAAGTCTAACCGGCTGGGCATAGCATTGATTTCCAGAGCGGTATTATGCTCCAGGGCTGCTTTAAAGATAGCTTCAATGTCCAAATCCACCGGTTCCCTTTGGCCCAACAGACGGCAGGTAGGATGGCCAAGGATGTCTACATGTGGATTATGGATGGCGGATAAAATACGCCGGGTCATTTGCTCTATCCCTTGATTCAGGCCGGAATGGACGGAGGCCACTACCACATCCAGTTCGGCCAGCACTTCGTCAGGCACATCCAGAGTCCCGTTGGCCCGAATATCAACTTCTATCCCGCTCAGGATCCTGATATCCGGATTTTTCATGTTCAACTCGTCTATTAGTTTTGCTTGTTGATGGAGCCGGTCAATGTCTAGTCCGCCGGCAATACCCAATCCCGGTGAATGATCAGTTATGGCAATATACTGGTAGCCTCTTTCACGAACGGCGCCAAGCATTGTTTCAAGTGACCCTGCCCCGTCGCTCCAGTCGCTGTGTACATGCAGGTCGCCTTTGATGTCGGCTAATTCGATCAGATGGGGCAGAAGGTTTTTTTCGGCCAGGCTTATTTCAGGCTGTCCTTCGCGTATTTCCGGCGGAATAAAGTGGAGACCTTGTCTTTTATAAAAAGATTCTTCTGTGAAAAACTTTTCTATCTCTCCGCCTGGTAAATTGACGATGCCGTATTCCGAGAGGCTTAATCCAAATTGTTCCGCCCGGGTATGCAAGTCGATATTATGCTGCTGGCTGCCGGTAAAATACTGTAAAGCCGAACCGAAAGAGTCATTCTCGACCATGCGCAAGTCCACTTGCAAACCGTTAAAAATGATCACGCTGGCTTTTGTGCGGTCAATTTCCTGAATCTCTTTAATGACTGGCAGGCTGGTGAACGTCTTTAAAGCGGTCTCCGGATCATCCGCTGTTCCGACTAAATCGATGTCTCCAATGGTATCTTTGAAGCGGCGCAAACTACCGGCCAGGCTCAATTGTTTCAATCCGGGGATTGATCTCATCTCCTCCATCAATGCTTCGGCAATCGGTAAAGCAGTCCCCAGCGGAACTCGCTGTTCGCTCTTTATTTTGCGGTAGGCCTTGATCTGGCGAAGGATATTGTGGGCGGTTTTTTCACCCATTCTGGGCAGAGCGGCTACTTTGCCGTCTTCAATGGCTTTTTCCAGGTCGTCTAAATGGGAAATACCCAATTCTTTTGTCAGAAGAAGGGCAGTTCGCGGCCCGATGCCGGGTATTTCCATAAGGACGTTAATTCCTGGTGGAAATTCGGCTTTCAGCTTTTCATAATAGTCCAGACGTCCCGTGCTCACCAGTTCGGTTAGCTTTTTAGAGATAGCTTCGCCTACACCCGGGATTTCTTGCAAACGGCCTTCAGCCACCAGCTTGTCTACGTCTTCAGCCAGAGACTCAATGGAACGGGCGGCTTTCTGGTAAGCTCTGGACTTGAAGAAGCTTTCGCTTTTCAATTCCAGCAATACTGCGATATTTTCCAGGATTTCTATTATCTCAGCGTTTTTCATGATTTAAAAACCAAATGCGATAATATTTATCTTGTTTTCATATTATCGCATTTCAGGAACTATAGCTTGAATATAATCACGGTTTACATATCATGTGTTAAATCTGATTCACTATCAAAATTACTTGCCGCAGCAGTGTTTATATTTTTTACCGCTGCCACAGACACAGGGATCATTGCGGCCTACTTTTTGCCCGGCTACCCTTGGGACATTTTTGCTGGCTTGATTGGTGGCCCCGGCAGCCCGCGAGATCGGCGTGGAGATCTTTTTATCTTCTTCACGTCGGATGTTGACATGGAATATCATGCGGGCCACTTCCTGGCTTATGGTACTTTTCAGGATCCCGAATTTCTCATGTCCAAGGTTTTTGTAGGCATCCACGGCCTTGACCTGGCGAAGGGTCTGCCAATTAGCCGCCTGCCGCATATTTTCCATTTCTGTCAGGTGTTCCACCCATAATTCGTCGATGATTCTGAGCATGACCAGTCGTTCCAACAGGCGCATGTCTTTAGACCCGATCGCGTTTTCTTTTTCGTCATAGGCGGTCCGTACAGCTTCTCCTATTTGCCTTTCGATATCACCGGGATTTAGCTCTGCCAGTTTAGCGGCTTTCAGATCTTTAGGAACTGGAAAGAAGGCGTTAAGAGCTGCTATCAGTCCTTCAACATTCCATTCATCGTTTGGACGGTTCCCAATGTTTTCTGAGATCGCTTTTTTTACTTCTTCATTAAGCATGCGTAGGATATTAGCCTTGAGATCTGCACCGCTGAGGACTTTTTTCCTCTCTGAATAGATCAACTCACGGTGTTTATTAACCACATCGTCATATTCTACCAGGTGCTTCCGGATATCGAAGTGGTAACCTTCAACTTTGACCTGGGAGCCTTCTATGGACTTGCTGACCATGGCGTTTTCAATCGGAATGGTGGGGTCCATACCGACCCAATTTAAAACACTTTTGATGCGGTCGCCGCCGAAACGGCGCATGATATCGTCATCCAGCGCCACATAAAAGCGACTGCCGCCCGGATCACCCTGTCGACCGCTTCTACCTCGGAGTTGATTATCGATACGGCGAGCTTCATGGCGCTCGGTGCCTATAACATGTAAACCGCCCAGATCTATGACTTTGTTATGCCGGTTTTCCCACTCCTGGCGGGCTTTCACAAACTCGCCATTTTCGGTAAAATCTTCTGCCTTAGGTTCGCGACCGCCCAATACTATATCCACGCCGCGTCCTGCCATATTGGTTGCCACAGTGACAGTGTCTGGTTTGCCGGCATCGGCGATAACCTGGGCTTCTTTTTCATGATTTTTGGCGTTTAGAATATTGAAGCTAACACCTTTTCTTTTCAGTAGATCTCCCAACCGTTCGGATTTTTCAATTGAAACTGTACCCACCAGGATAGGTTGCCCTTTTTTACTGACTTCCTGGATTTCCTGTATAACAGCATTATATTTAGCCTCTTCGTCCCGGTAAATACGGTCGCTGTGATCTTTCCTCAGGTTGGGCTTATTGGTGGGTATAACCACCACATCCAGTTTATAGATTTTATGGAATTCTTCTGCTTCAGTGACAGCCGTGCCTGTCATGCCTGCCAGTTTATCGTACATGCGGAAATAGTTCTGTATTGTGATAGTGGCATATGTCAGGCTTTCTCTCTGGACCTTGACTCCTTCCTTGGCCTCGATAGCCTGGTGCAGGCCTTCGGAAAAACGCCTGCCCAGCATCAACCGGCCTGTAAATTCATCTACAATAATGACCTCACCGTCATCGTTGACCACGTAATCACGGTCTTTTCTATAGAGAGAGTGGGCCTGCATGGATTTCCGGAATATTGATAGAATATCTTGCTGCTTTTTGGTGTCCTCAAACCCTTGAGTTTCGTATTCGCTCTGGCTTTCGCCTCCAAATAGAGCGTTGGAATGCATGCCGAAAGCCCTGGCAAGTTTTTCCTGTCCGTGTGGTGTTTCTTTGACCGTATGATTTTTTTCATAAGCAATATAATCGAACTCGTTGCCGCTCTCAATCTGTTCTTCAGCCTCTTTATCGGCTGCAGTAACCGGTTCATAAGGCATCAGCTTGACCTTCATGCGGTTGACGACATTATTCACGGCTTTGTACAGATCGCCTGCCTCTTCGGCCACTCCGCTGATAATCAATGGGGTTCGGGCTTCATCGATCAGCAGGTTGTCTACCTCGTCCACGATGCCGAAATTAAGGGGCCGCTGCACACATTGATTAAGGTCAATCACCATGTTATCCCGCAGATAGTCAAAACCGAATTCAGAGCTGGTGCCGTAAGTGATATCCGCTTTGTAGGCTTCCTGGCGTGGAACCGTTTTAAAATGCTTCCATGTTCTATCGCCTGAGTCATGAGACAGATCGTAGATACGAGAAGGGGTGTGTTCGTCTGGCGTTTGTTGAGGATAAATCGAAGCTACATTTACTCCCAGGGCGTTATAGATCGGGGCCATCCAGTACGGGTCACGTCGTGCCAGGTAATCGTTGACGGTGATAAGGTGGGCTCCGCGTCCGCTTAAAGAATTTAGGTACAGAGGGCAGGTAGCCACCAGGGTTTTACCTTCACCTGTCTTCATCTCGGCGATCTTACCCTGATGCAAGACGATGCCTCCGATCAACTGTACATCGAAATGACGCTGGTGGATCGTGCGTCTGGCAGCCTCTCTTACAGCGGCGAAAGCCTCCGGAAGGATTTCATCCAGGATATGTTTTTCTGTTTCTTTTAGATTATTTTCTTTCTTTTCAACTTCCTTTTCGAGGTCTTTACACTCGCGGGATAACTCGTCCTGCTGGATAGAATTAATAGCGTCCACTTCGCACTTGCGCTTTTCACTTAATTCGAGGCGGGCCTTTTCCAGTTCTTCCCGCGTCCCTGCGCAGGCCTGACTGATGCGGTCCTTGAATTCCTGGGTTTTGGCCTTCAACTCAGCATCGCTGAGGCGCTCAAAATCAGGCTCCAGAGCATTTATTTTTGCTATTATCGGTTTAATGCGCTCAACTTCTCTGTCATTGGAGTCCATTAAACCGCTGAACAATTTTTTAAACATTCTCGTCATCCTCTAGAAGTTGCCTGGCCTGTTCGGCCAGGGAATGGGGTACCATTACACGATATTCCCCTAATCCATCCATAACAAAAACATGCACCGACGGCGCCGCGGTAGAGATCAACATGGCAGGAATAGCATAACTCTCAAGTTTGGCTTTGATGATCTGGGCTTCGGCTTCACCATGGGCTAAAAATACTTCCTCTGGTTTCACTTCTGTGCGACCCATCTTTCCCTCTATTCAAACATGGCGCCGATAGACATACCGGTATGGATACGATGAATGGCTTCGCCCAGCAGAGGCGCCATTGATATCACTTTTATTTTATCCAGCTTTTTATCAGGGCCAAGCGGAATGGTGTCAGTTACTACGACCTCTTTGACTGGACTGCCTTCTATTCTTTTGATGGCAGGACCTGAGAAAACAGGATGAGTACAGCAGGAGTAGACGCCCTGGACGCCGCGCTCGATTAAGGTATTGACCACGTTGACCAGTGAACCGGCGGTATCTATTTCATCATCCAGAATTAGAGCCATCTTGCCTGTAACTTCTCCGATCACGTTGAGAGTTTCAGTGCGGTCGGCATTACCTAAACGTCTTTTTTCCATAATGGCCAGAGGCGCATTCAGTTTTTCAGCTAGGTCTCTGGCTCTTTTTGAGATACCTATATCGGAAGCTACCACCACCAGATTGTCGTTGAGTTTCTTTTCTGAAAAATAATGGGCCAATACATTTAAGGCGGTCAGTTCATCTACAGGGATATTAAAAAAGCCCTGAATCTGAGGGGCATGCAGATCTACTGTTAAGAGCCGGTTAGCTCCAGCCACGGTCAGCAGGTCGGCCATTAAGCGGGCGGTGATAGGGACGCGCGGCTGGTCTTTTTTATCTGTGCGTCCGTAGCCATAATAGGGTATCACAGCAGTAATCCGGCCGGCAGAGGCTCTCTTGAAAGCATCTATCATTATCAATAACTCAACCAGGCTATTATTAACCGGTACGCAAATCGGTTGAACTACAAAAATATCCCTTTCACGCACGTTTTCCAGAATGCGAACAAAAGTGTTGCCATTGGTAAACTGGAATACTTCACTCTTACCCAGCGGAATTTCAAGATAATCGACAATAGCCTGTGCCAGAGCAGGGTTAGCATTGCCGCTAAATACTTTTAATTCTTCCATCCGTAATCTCCCTCTTAATTAACTAGTATCTCGCGATACTAAAACTACCAATCTATTATAGCACTAACTTTGAGACGACTCACTTTGGCGATTGTTCAGGGTTGATAAGAAAAAGCAAACTTGAGACAAAACTAACCCCCTCCCGATCGAGGTGGTTAGTTTAAGTAACCTGAGAAACTAATTAAAACGGGATAATTGCTGCTGAAGCCGTTCCATTTTATCCTTACTGCTTGCCAGCCTGTCCCGTTCCTTCTGGACGACCACCGGAGGGGCTTTGCTGGTAAAAGCAGCATCATTCAAACGCACTTCCAGTCGATCGACATTTGTTTTTACTTCTTCCAGTTCCTTTTGCAGTCGGATCTTTTCGACTTCCATGTCCACCATGCTGGTGAGAGGGATAACTACTTCAGTCTCTTTTAATACCAGAACCAGGTCATTATCGTCAGACTTACCCGGATGATGGGAATTATACAGATTGAGGGGATTGGTTTGAGTCATGGTCTGAATAGTCTGGTAATAGCCTTTTAAAGAGTTAGCCAAGTCGCCGGCATAGACATGTGCCTCGATTGATTTATTGTTCTCCACTTTGTGCTCTGCCCTGGTGTTGCGGATGACGTGAATAATTTCAATGACAGTCTCGATAATATGCTCTGCCTCCGGATCTAAACTATTCACATCGCCAGCCGGATAAGGCGCAATCATGATAGACTCAGGGTTGTTAACATTAGATGGTAGTTTTTGCTTAAGGGTTTGCCATAGTTCCTCTGTAATAAAGGGCATGAACGGGTGCAGCAATCGCAGAGAGGTTTCAAGAGTATGCACCAGCACCGGCAGCGGTGAAATTGCTTTATCATCTTTAAGTCTTATCTTGGCAATTTCTATATACCAATCGCAAAATTCGCTCCACATGAATTCATAAATCTGCCTCTGGGCTTCACCGAATTGAAAATCCTGCATTAACTGGGTCGCGCTGATGGTCGTACGATTCAAACGGCTTAATATCCAGCGGTCCTCTACCGTGTGGCGGTTGGCACGCAGCGATAAGTCCTTTTGATTGCCTTCCAGGCTCTTGATAACAAAACGAGAGGCGTTCCATAATTTATTAGAAAAGTTACGACTGGACTCCAACCGGCTGGCGGCCATCTTCATATCGTTGCCAGGTGATGTGCCGGTAGAAAGAGCGAAACGTAAAGCATCTGTGCCGTACTCTTTAATGGCATCCAGAGGATTGAGTACGTTGCCCTTAACCTTGCTCATTTTTTCGCCTTTTTCATCGCGCACCAAACCGTGCAGATAAACAGTATGGAAGGGAACATCGCCCATATTTTCAATACCCATCATTATCATGCGGGCTACCCAGTGGAAAATAATGTCATATCCGGTTTCCATGACCGTTGTGGGATAGAAATATTTCAAATCCTCTGTCTGATTAGGCCAACCCAGAGTACAATGCGGCCAAAGTCCTGAGCTGAACCATGTATCGAGGACATCCTTGTCCTGCTCGATCTTTTTTGAGCCGCAGCGGCAAGCCGATGGGGCATCGATACTGACGATCATTTCTCCACAATCCTGACAATACCAGACAGGAATGCGGTGTCCCCACCATAACTGGCGACTGATACACCAATCGCGGATATTCTCCATCCAGTTCAGGTAAACCTTTTCAAAACGCTCTGGGATTATTTTTATGCGCCCGTCTTTTACCACTTCAATGGCCGGTTTGGCCAGTGGAGCCATTTTCACAAACCATTGTTTACTGGCCAGGGGTTCGATAATGGTTTGGCAGCGCTGGCAGTGGCCGACAGCATGGGAATAATCCACAATCTTATCCAGCAAGCCCAGGTTTTGCAAGTCTTCAACTATTTTCTGACGGGCTGCAAATCTATCCAACCCTTTATAAGGACCGGCATTGTCATTAAGGGTAGCATCGTTGTTCATGATGTTGATGTTGGCTAGTTTATGGCGCTGCCCAATTTCAAAATCCAGGGGGTCATGGGCCGGAGTCACTTTCACTGCACCTGTACCAAAAGCCAGATCGATGGCTTCATCGGCTACGATGGGAATCGTACGGTTTATGAGGGGCAAAATTAGTTTTTTACCTACCCATGCTGTAAATCTTTCGTCTCCAGGATTCACCGCTACCGCAGTATCCCCCAGCATAGTCTCGGGACGTGTGGTAGCCACAGTGATATAGTCTTGACCGTTTTCCAGTGGATAGCGAATATACCAGAGATGTCCAGATTGGTCTTTGTGTTCAACTTCCAGGTCAGATAGCACGGTTGAACAGCGTGGACACCAGTTAGTTATTCTTTCTCCTCTATAAATCAGTCCTTTTTGATAAAGGCGGTAGAAAGTTGTTCTGACAGCCAGACTGGGCCCAGGATCGAGAGTATAGGCTTCGCGGCTCCAATCGCAGGAAACCCCCAATTTTTTATGCTGGTTAGTGATCGAAGCCCTGGCCTTAGCCGCCCACTCTTTCATGCGCAGGTCGAATTTTTCCCGGCCGAGTTCATAACGCATCAATTTCTCTTTAGCAAGAATTCTTTCAACAACCACCTGGGCGGCTATTCCGGAGTGATCCACCCCCGGAATCCAGAGAGATGGATCGCCCATCATGCGGTGCCAGCGGATCATAATGTCTTCCAGGGTGGCAGTTAAAGCGTGACCTACATGAAGTTCTCCAGTAACGTTGGGAGGCGGCATTATAATTGTGAAGGGTTTTTTAGCCGGATCAATTTTGGGTTTAAAATAACCCTTCTCCATCCAGAACTGATACCATTTATCTTCGACTTTGGATGGGTCATAGGCCTTGGACATTTCAGATTGAAGCGAAATAACGTCTGACATTTTAATTCCTTTTTATTGAAATACTCACTTTAAATATTCTAAAACCAAATGCAGTATGATTGACTGCTTTAAAAACAAGGGGGGCTTAGCCCCCTTGTAAAATTGCTATTAATATATTAAGTATTTTTCTCATTGATTATCCTTTGGTTCCCCATTACTGTTATCAATCTCGTTTAATTTACAGAGTCACAAGTGTAAGACTAAGTTCCTCCAATCGCACTTACTACATAACTCCCTATAATAGTACAAGTACCAGAACTGGGTTGTACAGTTATTTTAATTTCATCACCAGATAATTCTGACCTCGTAAACATATCATCAAGACTAAGGTAATTAGCATATCCACTTGATACTCCCCTGACTAATACACCTGCACTTGAAATAACAAATGAATTTGTAACTGTAAGAATTCCATTAACCAATTTATAGAGTCTTATTATTATTGTGTTTGGATTAGGGTTTGCACATTTTAATACGAGGTCATGTACTTTGAATTTAGTTATGCCAGTAGCATTATGTAGATAAAGAACATTCGTTTCGGATACAGCGTTAATAACATTTATAGCTTTTTCTGATTGATTATTACCAGTAAAGTCGTTTACAGTCATACCGACTGCATCAATAGTGTTTATATTAAAACCATTTCCCATAACGGTTAATATTCCTTTGTCACACGAAACATCTGCAAAAATATTACCTCCCCCATTAGTAAATATGAAGCTCGGAGTAAAAGGAACACCCGAATTTAAATTAGTATTATATATAGCCATATTGCCAGAAAAATTTACAAAATAATTTATAGCAGTAATATTTCCGAATAAATTTGTCCCTTCACCATAACAATTATAAAAGAAACCTACTTTCGCAGACACCTCATCAATTAGACAATTATATGCGTCCAGTCTATCAAAGACTGCACCACTATAAAATGCACAGTCAACAGTTCTAATAAGGTCATTTGTCACACCGTATGAGTCACCAGACGAACCAGTACCAACTAGGTTGAGATTTTTGAAAACACATCTTGTATAAACTTTACTATTCAAGTCAAAACTTGTAATAGCTGATGCACCACCACCCCAAAAACCTATAACCTGAACACCTGTTAAATTTTCTGTACAAATATAATCTTGTGCGTTTAGGTAGATTGTGCTTAACTTTTTAGCTGCTAGTATAGTTTTAGCATCTGCCCAATTATTAACTGGATTAGTAGAAGAACCTATAGTTCCAGTTGTTCCAGCTACACCATTTACTGTATCAAGGTAAACTCCGTCAACAACCGAGAGATTAGTAGCAACAAGGTTAGTAGTAGTTAAGGTATCTGTACCTGAGTTATACGTTAAACCTGAATCGGTAGCAAGTGTACCATCTATTTGTGCAACCGGCACTCCGCCAGGAGTTAAGGTACCAGTTGCCCATGCCGTATATCCTGCATTGTTTAAATATGTAATGGCACTGGTTAAGTCCCAATTATTTCCGCCATGAAGTCCGCAACTTACAGCCGGTAAAACTGCAACTACGAGAATTATCACAACTGCTAAACCAGCTATTATGGGTAGTTTTATTCCATTGTTACTTTCCATGTTTGGTCTCTAACTCTGTGGAGGTATTTTCTTTTTGATTATTCCGGCGTTCCAGCAATAAACCAAAATAAGTACCTAGAAAAAACATCGCTATTAATGCAAAACCAACTATAATCATCTACGCCCTCCACTGGTGTTCGCAGTTGTCACACAAAAACCCCTGCATCAATTTACGCTTACCATTTTTCCATGCAGGTCGCTTAAAATTGCTATTAAGCCTTCAGGGGTAGTTTCAAGTTTTGGGTTGGACGTTCATCAGTCTACAGACTCTATCCAATATCCTGTCGGCGACTTCTCGTTTGCTCATTACCGGCAGGCTTTCGGGCATTCCGTCCTGGCCAATAAGGACCACTTTATTAGTATCTGAGCCGAATCCGCTGTGCTCTTCTGTTATATCGTTGGCTACTATCAAGTCAAGTCTTTTCTTTTCCACCTTAATACGCGCATTAGAAATCAGGTCCTGGCTTTCGGCAGCGAAACCTATCTTTAAAAAATTGCCTTTAACTTCAGCCAAAATGTCCGGAGTATGCATTAGCTTCAAACTCAATTCGCCGCTTTCCTTCTTTATCTTTGCCGAGGCTACCTCTGCTACCTGATAATCTGCGACTGCAGCAGCCATGATTAAAGCCTGTGAGTTAGCAACTGCGTTTTCTACTTCCGTTTTCATCTGGACGGCTGTTTCAACCGTTATAATGCGAATACCAACCGGTTTGGAAAGGGCGGTAGGGGCAGTGATTAAAATTACTTCAGCGCCCCGGTCACGGGCGGCTTCAGCAAGAGCATATCCCATTTTCCCAGAAGACCGGTTGCTGATGATTCTTACCGGGTCAATGGGTTCCTGCGTACCGCCAGCGGTGACCACGATGCGTTTGCCAGCCAGATCACTATTTTGGCCTAAGACCATTTTAATATGGCCGACAATCACCTCCGTATCCGGAAAACGGCCGGGGCCGTATCCTCCGGAAGCCAGGCGTCCTATCGCTGGTTCGACTATATGAAACCCCCTTTTTACCAGTTTGGCCGTGTTATCACGTGTGACCGGATTTTCCCACATAGCGGTGTGCATAGCCGGGGCGATAACTACAGGTGAATCGGTTGCCAGAACAGTTGTAGTCAACATATCATCGGCCATGCCCATAGCGATTTTGGCCATCACATTGGCGGTGGCCGGGGCTATCACAACTATATCTGCTATTTCAGATAAAGCGATATGGTTAATACGGTGCTCGGCATCTGTCTTAAACATATCCGTAATCACAGAATTGGAAGTAATGGCCTCAAAAGTCAGAGGTGTCACAAACTCCAGGGCGTTTTTGGTCATGATAACCCTGACTTTAGCTCCAGCCTGGATGAGTTTGCTGGCCAGGTCGGCCGCCTTATAAACAGCAATACCGCCGGTAACACCCAGAACGATAGTTTTCCCTGTTAACATAGACGCTTCCTTAATCGGTCTTATTGAGATCGTAGACCATCCTTAAACCCTCGAATATCAGGTTTGGATTGACTACGTCGATTACACTGGTTTCATGGGCAAAAATATCGGTATAACCGCCAGTAAGAATGATGCGGGCTTTTTCCGGTAATTCTTTCTGAATGCGGGCAATCATCCCTTCGATCAGGCCCACATAGCCGAACACAATACCGGACTGCATAGCTGATATAGTGTTGGTACCTATAGCCTTGGAGGGGCGCATTAACTTAACTCGGGGAAGCATGGCTGTGCGGGAAAAGAGTGCCTCCGCACCGGTTTGAAGACCAGGTGCTATGGCTCCCCCTGTATATTCTCCGGCTTTAGATACTGTATCGAAAGTGGTAGCTGTGCCCATGTCTACGATTATCAACGGGCCTCCGTACAAATGATAGGCGCCAGCGCTGTGAACGATGCGGTCCGGTCCAACCTCACGCGGATTGTCCATGCGAATTTTCATACCTGTTTTGGTGCCTGCGCCGACTACCATAATTTTGGTATTAAAATGACGGACGAAGAGGTCTTCCAATGTAGCGACCAAGGGCGGTACTACCGAACACAGGCATACATCGGTGATATCAGAAGTTGATAGTCCAGCTTCATGGAGGAGGGGGAACATTAAGGCTGCATATTCATCTGGCATTCGGCTTATACTGGTAGCCATACGCCATGTCACACGCAATTCGGTTTTATCGAAGACGCCCAGTCCCATACCGGTATTGCCAACATCTACTGCCAGAAGCATAGTTCACCTCATAGATATTGTAAGTTAAACCTCTTTAAGTTGTCTAATAGAGAGAGGTAAAGCCTGTAATAGATCGGAGGCCACCATGCCTGCGTCACCCAGTTCAGCCTTTACCAGTTCACCGGCCAGGCCATGTATGTAAACTCCGCAAATGGATGCGTCAAAGCATGAGAGTCCCTGGGCTTTAAAACCTGCAACTGCTCCGGCTAAAACGTCGCCTGTTCCAGCTGAAGCCAGTCCTGCGTTGGCAAAAGGACTGATTCTCACTCTCCCATCCGGGGCAGCAATAACAGTATAGGCACCTTTCAGGATGACAGTCTTATTCCATTTAGCGGAGCATTCTTTAGTGATCTCGATACGGTTGGATTGTATTTCGCCAATGGATTTTCCTGTTAACCTGGCCATCTCACCGGCGTGGGGTGTCAGTATAGCATCATCTTCAAAATGCTTCCACCATTCTTCTGTTCGTGCCAGAGCGTTGATCCCATCCGCATCCAGAACAACAGCTGGGTGTTTGACTGGGCGATCGAATAAAATATTATTTACCAGATCAGTAACGGTCTGGTTTTGCCCGATTCCACAGCCCATAAGCAGAACATCATATTGTGGCAATTGTTGATGCAGGATATTGACGGCTTCGGAAGAGGGTAGTCCATGTCCTGTTTCGGGTAGTGGGATAAAGATTACTTCAGTTAATTTAGAAGCTAAAATAGGCAACAGGCTTTGGGCAACGGCCAGAGAAGTCAAACCGGCCCCCACCCTGATCGCCCCGCTGCAGGCTAGATAAGCTGCTCCTAGGTAATTGATAGAACCGGTGATAGCGATCACCCTGCCCCAGTTGCCTTTATGTGAGTATGGTTGACGATGAGGCAGAGAGACTGATACGGCTGAGTCGGTAAGCAGTTCGATTTTAACATGATCCACCAGTTGGGACGGGATTCCGATATCTACTACACGGATCAAACCTGCTTTTTCTAAACCTGGATGGTTAAAAAGACCGTACTTGGGAAATCCCAAGGTAATGGTGCAATCCACACTGGGAGTAGAATGATCAACCGCGCCGGTATCTGCGTTCAGGCCAGAAGGGAGGTCAAGCGCAAAAAGATGCAACCCGCGTGTTTGCTGCCTGGCGTTATGACTACCTTTGAGTACACGGGCAAAAGCTCCTTCAATATTGCGATTTTTACCCGTTCCGAAGACTGCATCTACCACGACTGTAGCTTCGGATAGCCATTCCTCGAATTTGCTCAGATTGGTATCGTTGTCAATTTCGCTGTAATGAATGCCGCGCTTTTTTATTTGTTCAAGGTTAACATCATTAGATAGACGCTTTTTGCACAAATAGACTTTGATTTTGTCTACACCCCAATCAAAAAGGTACCTGGCAGCCACCAGTCCATCTCCGCCGTTATTGCCGGGTCCGATCAAAATCAGAATATTATGATTCTTAAGACTGCCCAACTGTTGCCGGATTTCTTCAGCAACCGCTTTCCCAGCCTGCTCCATTAATCGTTCTATGGTAATACCGAAGCGGGCTGAATCACGTTCAGCGTTTTGCATCTGGTTTACATTCAAAATCTTCATAAATTTACCATGCACATTATTGCAGTATGAAGTTTAACAGTTACAAAGATAGGGGTCAATAGGATGTAAGGAAACAGATAATTTAACGTAAAAAAGTAAATGGCCTATTAGATTGAGGATTATGGTCTGAAATCCCCATATTTTGTTTTTCCTGAGTATAATATAATTAATAAATGGGAATCTTGTTATAAGGCTGTGCAAATAAGGGAACTTTATTCAAATAAGATAAATATATACGGAAATAATAGAAAATGGAGGCGAGTAATTATGAAAGGCGATTTCAGGGTACATGAGGTTTTAAACTCACTGTTGGCAGATGAACTCACTGCGGTTAATCAGTACATGGTACATGCCGAAATGTGTGACAACTGGGGCTATAGCAAGCTTTCAAAATCAATTGAGAAGCGAGCAATCGATGAGATGAAACATGCGGAAAAACTGATCGGTCGCATTATTTTCCTGGAAGGGATTCCTATTGTGAGCAAGTTGAACGATGTCCATATCGGGTCCGATGTAACCAAAATGTACGAAAGGGATCACAATGCCGAAGAAGGAGCCATTAAAAGCTATAACGCTGGTATAGTTGTCTGCGGGGAAGCTAAAGATTTTGCCACCCGTGAAATCCTGGAAGACATTCTCAAAGATGAGGATGCCCATATTGACACCATCGAAACAATTGAGGATGAAATAGGGCACATGGGCATCCAGGTTTTTCTTTCAACCCAGTTGGGTTAACATAAAGATCAAAAAATAGCTGACATTAAAAGAGTCTATCCCTTTTTATGTCACTTTGAGGTGTAACTGCTTTAATATCCAGTCTTTTTTTAATCGCTGACCATATCGCATAATATTAAACATCCAGCTTTCGCATCCATCTTTAACCAATTGCAGAAATCGGTTGAAATGTGTTAGGATGTTTTAAAATTTGATTATAGTTAGACAGATTAAAAAACTCGGATTTATATTTGGCGGAGAATAACCGCGATTTCTTTAATAGAGGAGGATAACGTGTCTGATCTGAATAACGGGCAAAAAGAATTGAAATTCAATAGAAAGACTGTCAGAGATATCGATATTAATGGTAAACGGGTTCTTTTAAGGGTAGATTACAATGTGCCTACTGACAATAATGGAGCCATCAGTGATGACAGTCGCATCCGCGCGAGTGTGCCTACCATCCAATACTTACTGGATCGCAAGGCCAAAGTGATCCTGTGCTCTCATTTTGGGCGACCAAAGGGTAAGGTCGTGGAATCCATGAGGTTAGTTCGTGTGGGTCAGAGATTGTCTGAACTTTTAAAGAAGCCTGTAACAACTCTAAAGGATTGCGTAGGACCTGAAATTGAGAGTGTCGTTTTTTCTATGCAAGCTGGGGAAGTAGTTTTATTGGAAAACCTGCGGTTTCATCCTGAAGAGGAAGCCAATGATCCTGTGTTCGCCCGCTCCCTGGCCAAACTGGGAGAGGTCTACGTGGACGATGCCTTCGGTGCGAGCCATCGAGCTCATGCCTCTATCACCGGTGTGGCTTCATACCTGCCAGCCGTGGCTGGTTTTCTAATGGAAAAAGAATTGAATTTCATGGGTAATCTGCTGGTTAATCCGGCTCATCCTTTCGTGGCCTTAATGGGCGGAGCTAAAGTCAGCGATAAAATCGGGGTGATTCAAAATATAGTCGATAAAATCGAAGCTCTGTTGATTGGCGGTGGTATGGCTGCTAATTTTCTTAAAGCACAAGGAATAGATGTTGGAGCTTCCGCTCTGGAAGAAGATAAACTGGATTATACTCGTGAGATGATTAAGAAAGGCCAGGAAAAGGGAGTTCGATTTATTTTACCCGTAGACGTGGTAGCGGCTGAAAAAATTGGGGCTGGAGTTGCCAGCAAAGTAGTTGGAGTAAAAAACATTCCGGCCGGTTGGGTTATTGCTGATATCGGACCTGAAACTGTAAAGTTGTTTGTGAAAGAGATTCAAGCCGCCAAAACTATTTTCTGGAATGGTCCTATGGGCGTGTTTGAAATCGAAGCCTTCTCTAACGGAACTCGCAACGTCGCTCAAGCGATGGCCGATAGCCATGGAACTACGGTGGTAGGCGGCGGATCAACCACTGAATCTGTGGAAGATATGAAACTGTCTACATGGATGACACACGTTTCCACAGGTGGAGGGGCATCTTTAGAATTACTGGAAGGTTTGCAACTGCCTGGTATTGCCGTTTTGCTCCCCAAGTAGATTCAAATAAAAATGACGTTCAATAACACTGCAAGCAAATTCAGCTGCAGTGTTATTTTTCAAAACATATTATTATCAAAGGGTGCGGAGTGAATTATGCCATTATTGAAACAATGGAAACAGCATTCCAAGATTGTCTGTACGATGGGCCCTGGTCTCAACGACAGGCTAATTGAAAACCTGATTCGGGCAGGGATGGACGTAGCCAGACTCAATCTTTCCCACGGCACAATAGAAGATCATGCCGGTTATATCAGAATAGTGCGGGAATTGGCTACCAAATTGGGCCGCACCGTTGCAGTTTTAATTGATCTGCCCGGGCCCAAATATCGCATCGGTGAATTGAAAACGCCTTCCATTACTCTTAAAAAGGGTTTTCAAGTTACTTTAACAAAACAGCGTATTCCCGGCGATGAAAAAATGCTACCTCTCAATTTTCCGACTTTACATAAAGATGTTACACCTGGCAATAATATCTTGCTGGACGACGGTGCTATGCAGCTTAAAGTGCTAAAAATCGTTGGTACTGATATCCTTTGCCGTGTGATTCAGGGTGGCGTGCTAACTCCCCACAGAGGGGTGGTGGTGCCTGGCGCAAAAATCTCTGAACCTTTCATAACAGCCGACCTGCGAAAAAACTTATTGTTCGCTGCTGAGCAGAAAGCGGATTATATTGCGCTTTCTTTTGTCAGCGGACCAGAGGATGTGATCAAGGTTAAAGGTATTCTTAAGCGGGAAGGCTGCCAATCACCCATCATTTCTAAGATCGAGCGGGCAGAAGCTGTGCGAAATTTTCATAAAATACTGGAAGTAAGTGATGGGATAATGGTAGCGCGTGGTGATCTGGGGGTTGAATTGCCGCTTAAAGAAGTTCCGCAAATACAGAAAGAGATCATCCGTGAATGTAATATTGCGGGGAAAGCAGTTATTACAGCTACCCAAATGCTGGAATCCATGATCAACGCCAACCGGCCTACCCGGGCTGAGGTATCAGATGTGGCAAACGCTATTATCGATGGTACTGATGCGATCATGCTTTCAGCAGAAACTTCTATTGGCAAATACCCGGTGGAAGCCGTAAAGAACATGTACGATATTGCTCTGGTTACCGAGCGTCATCTCAATCATAATCAAATCCTGGCCAGTTTTGAGCCATATTTGCAGAACCAAACTGATGAATTGATCAGCTATAATGCCTGTCATACCGCATTTAAATTGAACGCTAAAGCCATTGTAGCCGTGACTCAGTCCGGTAGTACGGCGCGTCGGGTTTCCCGTTACCGCCCGCATATGCCGGTGATAGCTATTACGCCAAATAAAGACGTGGTTG
>CAITCX010000490.1 GCA_903890885.1 uncultured Dehalococcoidia bacterium | reverse complement strand
TGGCTGCGGCGGTTGTGCCGGTTGTGTACCGGGAGCTGGTGCTGGTGCTGGTGGTTGCGGTGGTTGTCCCGGTTTAACAGCGGTTGTATTTGAATTACAACTAGCCACAAAAACGAGAAGCAGTATCATGAAAACACTCATTAAGGTTAAAATAGCTTTATTCTTCATACCAGTCCTTTTCCTGTTTCTATTTAGTTGGTGGTGCTCCAATGCCTCCCGAGGCCGGTGCTTTAGTTATCGCCGTAGGGGGTGGCTGGGCCTGCTCCACTTTGTCATTACTGGTGTAAGAATAGCCGATTTCACCATTCTTATGGCCTCCAATCTGGGCGGCAGGGAGATAAGTACGCACGAAATCAACTTTGTAAGAGTCACTGGTAATGTTGACACGTATATATCCGGTGCCCACGATGAAAGCCCCGCTGCCATAAGCGTATTCTCCGTTATGAGTGTTCGTGTTTATGGCACCTGGCTGAGGGCATTCCTGGTAGATAACTCCATCAAGGCCCTGCTTGCCAAAAAAATGGTCATGCCCATGGAAAAAGATGTTTACTTTATTGTCAACCAGCAGTTGATGGATAGGCTTACCCCAGCCGGGACGATGGGCATCAAAACCCTGAGTGCCGTCGGCATTCAAGCCTCCCCACTCGAAGAAACGAGCGGCTTCAGCACCGCCCCGCCCTGGACCGGCATTTCCCAAAGTGTAACCACCTACCAACTGATGGGCAAAGACAAATTTAAACTTGGAATGGCTGTTTTCCAGGGTAGTTCTAAACCAGTCGTATTGTTCCTTCCCCAGTGTCCAATCCCAGCCAGTCGGGTTTTTAGTATTCCAAAATGGGTCCAGAACTACGAATAGGGCATCGCCCCATTCCCAGGCATAATAACTCTGGCGGATGCCAACAACCGGTTCCTCAAGTGTACTCTGGCTATAGAAGTTGCCTACTTCAGGATTGGGATAGTAAAGCTTACGGCTGTTAGTGGCCCAAACAGGCAAACTGTCAGTGCCTTTATATTGCCAGCCATTCTCACCTTCGTGATTGCCATTTACCAGGAACAAAGGCGCAAAATCGTTTAAGAGGCCGTAAAAAGACCTTTCCTCAACATACCTTTTAGCCAGATCCTGAGAGGTTTTGGCCCATTTGTCACCCATCTCAGTATCGCCGAGATCGATGTGGAAATCGGGTGTATCTCCCAAAGCATTGAGAAGGGTCTGTTTGTAAACAGCTTCACTTATGTTGCTGTCCCTGTGAGAATCTGCCTGGATGGTGAAGGTGAACGTATCGCCCGGGGCTCGTTGAGTATGAAAGGCTTCACCGGTGTTAGCTGAGAAGTCGGTTTCACCTGAAGACTTATGGCGCAGTCGGTAATAATACTGGGTATTTTTGTCAAGACCAGAAACTTTTAGTTCCAGGGGTTGGTCTTTCTTCAAGCTAACAACGTCTGTCTTGGCGTCATATACGTCTGATGTTTTACCATATTCAATAAAAACCTCAGAGTCAACTTTGGCTAGCAAGCTTGCGATTACGGAGTCTGCGGTGGGGCTGCCTAGTATAACGGTGCCCGGGAAATCCTTGTCGTTAATAAGGTCAGGAATGACTGGTGTTGGGGGCGG
>CAITCX010000489.1 GCA_903890885.1 uncultured Dehalococcoidia bacterium | reverse complement strand
GGGTTGGGCTGGGCAGTCGAATTCATGGAGGTCTCGACACATGCCGGCACGCATATGGACGCGCCCTGGCACTTTCACCCCACACAAGATCAAGGCAAGCCCGCCATGACCATCGATAAGTTTCCACTGGAGTGGGGTGTGGGAAGCGGCGTGAAACTCGATTTTTCTAATTTTCCCGATGGTTACAATATCACGGTTGCGGATGTAAAAGCTAAACTCGATAAAATCGGTCATAAACTCAGTTCGGGGGATGCATTTCTGGCGCAAAGCGGAGCGGCGCCTTACTGGGGTACACCCGAGTATCTGGTGAAAGGCTGCGGGTTTAGCCGGGAGGCAACGCTCTGGATTCTTGGCCAAGGTGTGCATGTGGTCGGGACGGACGGCTGGAGCTGGGACAGGCCGCTGCCTTTTCAGGCTAAAGAATTTGCCCGGACCAAGGATGCCTCAATTATCTGGGAAGGGCATTTTGCGGGTATTGAAAAAGGTTATTTCCAGATTGAGAAGCTCACCAACTTAGACCTTCTGCCGTCAACGGGTTTTAAATTCTACTGCTTCCCGGTAAAAATAAAAGGAGCGAGTGCAGGGTGGATAAGGGCAGTAGCTGAGATTGCGTAACTGGTTACGCTACTATTTAAAATAGTATCATGTAAATAATGTATTGCCACGCAGTCAAAAACGTGCAATACAGCTACCACGTTAGTGAACCACAGGGGTCACCATACCCTGTGGTTTTTTATATTCTATACAAGGAGCATCAAACAAGCATGATTGCAGCATCAAATATCACTCTTTCCTACGGGAAACGAGTATTATTCAAAAATGTTAACATTAAGTTTACTCCCGGTAACTGCTATGGTCTGATCGGTGCAAACGGCTCAGGCAAATCCACCTTTCTCAAAATTCTGTCAGGTGAACTCGATGCCGACAAGGGGGAAATTATAGTCGGTGCCCGGGAGCGAATAGCAGTTCTGCGTCAGGATCAGTCTGCCTTCGACGAAGAAACGGTTGTCAACACGGTCATCATGGGTCACAAGCGTTTGTATGACGTCATGATGCAGCGTGAAGCGATGTTCTCCAAGGAGCAATTTTCTGAAGCGGACGGTGTGCGCTCAGCTGAACTTGAGTGTGAGTTTGCTGAAATGAACGGCTATGAGACAGAATCTGAAGCAGCCGTGCTTTTGAGTGGTCTGGGCATATCCGAGGATCTGCGGACAAAGAAAATGAAGGAGCTGGAGACGAGTGACAAGGTCCGCGTGCTGCTGGCACAGGCACTGTTTGGCAATCCGGATGTGCTACTGCTGGACGAACCGACCAATAACCTCGATCTGAAATCCATACGATGGCTGGAAGAGTTTCTGTACCGGTTTCCCAATACGGTTATCGTGGTTTCCCATGACCGTCACTTTCTGAATCAGGTATGCACGCATACCGCTGATATTGATTTCGGGCGGATTCAGATTTATGTCGGCAATTATGATTTCTGGTATCGTGCCAGCCAGTTAAACTTAAAGCAGAAACAAAACGATAATCGTAAATTAACTGAAAAAGCCGATGAACTTAAAGCTTTTATCCAGCGCTTCAGCGCCAATGCCTCCAAGTCCAGGCAGGCCACGTCGCGCAAGAAGCTGCTGGAGAAACTTACACTGGAGGATATGCCGGCATCATCGAGAAAATATCCACACGTAGTCTTCAAGCCTGAGCGTGCCTGCGGTGATATCATCCTGGCAATTTCAGGACTGACCAAAGAGATTGACGGGGTTAAGGTGTTGAATAATTTTGACCTGACCGTGCGTAAAGGCGACAAGATCGCTTTTGCCGGAGACAGCGCCCTTGCCCGAACAACCCTTTTCCAGATTCTGGCAGGTGAACTGGAACAAGACAGTGGTAGCTTCCGCTGGGGTATTACGATCACCAGCGCCTATTTCCCCCAGGAGAATAGCGGGTTCTTTGAGCATGATATGACCCTGATTGACTGGCTGGGGCAGTATTCACCTCCCACGGAGGGTGAAACATTTGCGCGTGGCTTCTTAGGTAGAATGCTTTTCTCGGGCGAAGAGGCCTTGAAAAAAACCGGCGTCCTCTCCGGTGGCGAACGGGTTCGTTGCATGTTGTCGCGAATGATGCTGACCGGTGCCAATGTCCTGATACTGGATGAGCCGACCAACCATCTGGATCTGGAATCAATCACCGCCCTCAATGACGGGCTGATCGCGTTTTCTGAGGTGGTACTGTTTGCTTCCCATGATCAGGAATTTGTCTCAACCGTTGCCAACAGGATTATCGAAATTTCTGAGGGATGCGTAATTGATCGCACCATGGATTTTGAAGACGATCCGGGGCAGGAATATATTGCGGAAGCGGGATGAGTGCTACCATGCACATGCTAATTTGCAAATAATCAGTGACGGCTTTAATTAATTGACATCCCAAGCTATTTTTTCTTCGGGTTCTTACCTGATTTTCCATCGTCCGGCTGATCGTATTGGGCGATTATGTCTTTTAGTTCCATGTCTTCTTCGTTAATAATG
>CAITCX010000488.1 GCA_903890885.1 uncultured Dehalococcoidia bacterium | reverse complement strand
CAAACGCCGGGCCATATCTTCCGGCACGGGACGGCCCTTTTCTTTGGTAAATCCCACAAAATCCTGCAAGCCTTTGTAATCTCTTGCCGAATAAGAAGAAGCGTTTGCCGGTGGAAAAGGATTAGCGGGTAATTTTATTTTCCCCGGATCGTATAGATCCCAGTATTTTTTCGGCGCGGTAAAAGGCAAATGGGGCTTATTATACCCGACGCACAGGAAAAACCGTTTTGTTTTTAACCTTTGCAGTTCCTCGACGGCATAATCGGTAAATTTACCATCCGCATACGCATTATCGGGCACATCGGCCATTTCGAAGGGGGCACCCTTGTCCGCTTTCAAACCGGGGTTTAGTTTACGATTCTCACTTCCTAACCTGAGCCCCTCTTCGGTGGCATAAAACGGCCTCCTTCCCCCTACCGGAGCCTTACTCCAGGCACCAGGAGAATCTTTCAGGTGATGAAAGATTTTCCCTATGGAAATGGTTTCATAACCGTTTTGTTTGAAATAAGCGGGCAAAGTGATACGTTTGGGCAGTTTGTCCGAGACTAGATTATTCAAATCATAGATCCCTGTGGAATCAGGCCGCAGGCTGGTGAGTAAGCTGGCCCGTGAAGGGGCGCAAAGTGCTTGCTGGCAGTAGGAACGCTCAAATACCATGCCTTGCGCAGCAAGCCTATCGATATTGGGTGTAACCATCTGGGTTTCGCCGTAACAGCCTAACTGTGGTATTAAATCATCCGACACGATAAAAAGCACATTATAATCGCGTGCCTTACCCCTGGCTAAAATGGGGAACCCGGCCAATAACGCTGCGCCGCCGATTCCACCTAATGCCACGCGCTTCACAAATTCCCGGCGTTTCATGCCTTGACCGTCTTCCAACTCTTTCATGCAATTAACTCCTTACCCCTATTTTCTGAAACCATTTCAATAGCTGAATATCATGTATTATCAAGTGTTTTCTAGATAACACTGAAGGGTACTTCGCCGGTATTTGTAAACTAATAATCTAACCACCTAATAAACAGAAGGTCACTCGACGTGACGCGAGGTAATCTGCGACCAGTCTGACGATTAGATGCGTTTTGCAGGACTTATCCTACCAAACCGTTTTGACATGCTGGTAGTTTCTGATTTTTTCGTCTTTAGTAACCAGAACCGCACCCAGAGAAACAGCCGTGGCAATGATTATTCGATCCGCAGGGTCATTATGCAGATCACCCGGTAATTGAACTGATTTCAGGGCGATACTGTTGCTGACGGGCACAAATTCAAAGAATGGGATGGCTTCAGAGGCGGCAACCCAATCACTCGAACTCATCGTCAGCTTAAGTCTGCCCCGCGAAACAAGCATCGCAATCTCCCAAGTGCTGATAGAAGAAATAAAGATATTCCTTTCAGTTACCGCCTCATCAATTATCTGTTTCGCGATTTTTGAAAGAAACTCCGGACTGCTTACCCACCAGATCCATACATGCGTGTCTAAAACGATCATTGCAGTGCCTGCCAATCTTCAAGCGCAACCGGTTGAGTGGGATCATCATACTGCAGAACAGAATTGCGCAGGACCTTCAAACTATCCTCAGGATTTGCAGTGTAGGGCATAACTTTCAGCACCGGTCTACCACGATCTGTAATGATCAGCGTCTCTCCGCTCTCTTCAATAAGACGAAAATATTCCAAAGATCGTGGCTTAAATTGAGATTTCGAAACAATACGTTCCATATTCTGATCCTCCATATAATCAATTCGTACATGGTCATGTGACCATAGTCATATTGTTTTGTCAACCCCAAAATGAGAGCTTTGCACAATGGCATAAAACATTTCAATAATCAGTTGATTTTTTGTATTTGCCCGGTTTGCCCCAGATTTACGAGCCCCCAGTGAGACTTTTTTTTCTCTGGCAAGACTTTAAAAACCAAGGCATCATTTACTTCATACAGACGAACTTTTTTGTTATTTTCATCTATCTTTGATACTGTAATAGTAACATAATAATTACCGGGCAAAAGCGTGCATTTGAATCGGTTTTGCATGAAATAGGTATCGGTTTTTTTTATCTTTCGTGATGGCTCTGTATCAATCCAAAATGCTGATATGGTGAGACCTTTTACACTCTGAACCGATGTTGCAAATCTGATGTTCTCCGCATCCCGGTTGAAATTTACTTTATAAGAAATTGTATATTCTTCATTCATGACCAAAGCATTGACTATCTGCCCTGAAAGTGTCTGGATTTGGTAATCGAATATTTTAGCTTCAAAGAATTCATTCTTTACAGTGGTTTTGGGAGTAAAATCCGGGATGAAAAAAGCGGACGGTCGTGACGAATCTTCTTTTATTTCAGTAAAAGTCGAGATTACTTCTGCTGGTTTGTTTTCCTGTTTATTTTTCTCTTCTGTATCCCGGATTAAATATTTTTTCTTCTCTTCCTGGTCATGATTAAGCCGGATTATTTCATCTCTTGTTTCATCTTGCCTGGCAGGCAACGCATATAATAGTTTTCGATAATATGTGGTCACCAAAGCAGGGTGGCCTTCCAAAATCAGCTCACCTTTGTCCAGAAGGATAGCCCTGGTGCAGATATCCACCACGCTGGGGATGCTGTGAGAGACAAAAAATACGGTGCACCCGGATTTAAATAATTCTTCTATTTTGGCGTAACATTTTCGTTGAAACAGATCATCGCCCACCGACAGCACCTCATCCACAACCAGAATATCGGGCTTCATGCTGATGGCCAGGGCAAACCCCAGCCGGGCTTTCATACCGGAAGAGTAGGTCTTCAAGGGCTGGTTAATGAAATCGCCGATATCCGCAAAAGCGACAATTTCATCCACTTTGGCTTCCATTTCTTCCGGAGAAATACCCATCATAATACCACCGAAATAAATGTTCTGGATACCGCCTAGTTCGGGGTTCAACCCTGACCCTAGTTCCAGCATGGCGGAGATGTTGCCGTTGACAGTCAGGCCGCCGGAACTGGGCGGTATTACTCCGGCAATCAGTTTAAGCAGGGTGGATTTTCCGGATCCATTGCGGCCGACCACCCCCAGGATTTCACCTTTTTTGATCTCCAGGTCGATGTTTTTCAGGGCGAAGAATTCCCGATAACGCCTGCGCCTAAAAGGATCCAAGGCTTCCTTAAATCTGTCTTTAGGAGAATCGTAAAGCTTATAATATTTGCTGACCTGCTCAAATTTAATCGCAATATCACTCATTTTAAACTACTTCTCCAAAGTGTGGTTTGAGACGGCGGAACACTGTCGCCCCGAGAAACAGCGTAAACAGGGCAACGCTCCAGAAATATAAGGCTTGATAGGGCTTTTCCCAGAAACCAATACCGTAAATCAGGCTGTCCCGGTAGCCCGTAACAATATAAAAAGCCGGATTAAGTTTGAACAGCCAGAGGTACTTTGGCGGCACCAGGTCAATATTCCAGAAAACAGGAGTGATCCAGAACCCGAACTGCGTGATAATGCCGACAAAATGGCTCACGTCCTTGATAAACAGCGAAGCGGCCGATGTCAGCCAGCCCAAGCCCAGAAGCAGGCAGAGCAATCCAGTCAGGTAATAGAAGACTTGCAGTGTATAAAGACCTGGCGGGAATCCCTGAAACCAGGCGATAATCACACAGACAACCATCAGTACCAGATGTGGCATTAGATCACTGAGCATCTTGGCCAGCGGCAGGATGGCCAGGGGGAAGTCGCCTTTTCTGACCAGGAAGGCGTGCGAGTTGATGATGCCTGTCAGGTTGCTCCAAGTGCCAGAAAAAAACTGCCAGGCAATTAAACCGGAAACAAGGAAAATCAGAAACGGTACACCTTTGCCCGGGTTTTGGCGTAAACCGAAGGTAAAAACTATAGTCAGCACTAAAACAAAAATTAAAGGCTGGGCATAGTTCCAGAAAATGCCCAGCATGGTTCCGCTGTTTTCGGTGATAAAGTCGCGGCGGGCAAGTTCGAAAATCATCCTTTTCTTCTGCCACAGAGTAATGCCGAAATTGAATGCAGTTTTAATAAATGCCATAAAATAATACCTTTTTCCAATCCAATAGCGAGAACTTTGCATAACTACACAAAACTATCAATGTTGTCATTCCGTGCAAGCGAAGCGCGACACGGAATCCAGTATTTTCAGTAACTTCTGGATGCCGACTTTCTTCGGCATGACGATTAGAGTGGTTATGCAAAGCTCTCACAATCCATTGGCCCGATTGCTGCCATATTAAACCGATCGCCCCTGAGATTCCGCCGCCCGGTGCGCGACGCAGAATTTATACTTTTTTATAATTATCACAAATGTAATTATATATCTCGTATTCCAGTGGGTGCCTGGCAACAAAAGACAGGCGCGCCTTCTCCCGGGACTGCTCTTCCCGCGCGGAAACATTCACATGGGGTATCTCGATTCTCTTCCGGCCTAGACGATCAGCTAGCCTGTCGGCGGACCCCTGCAGGTCTTCGGCGATCCCGATATACACGAAATATTTGTCGATCATGTTGCGGTAGTTAGCGGCCGTCAGCTCTTCGGGAAAGTAATTCAACAGGAAGGAAGATGTCTTGCTCAGGTAATCATCCAAATCGCGATAATCCCGGTAATCTCCCGGTTTCAAAACTCCGCGATCGATATTGAATTGCCGGTTCCTGCTTCTCCAGTAGAAGTAATTCGACAAGGATACTTCCCATGGATCGCGAAGGAACGTCAGGCACTGACGCGCCTCAGGATAGCATTGCAACAAGCCACGGCCTTTGCT
>CAITCX010000487.1 GCA_903890885.1 uncultured Dehalococcoidia bacterium | reverse complement strand
TACGGTGCCAGATGCGCACGACCCTTCAAAGCGCCAATCCCCATCCATGTTGACCACGGACCTTGCTCTGCGGTTCGATCCTGTCTATGAGAAGATTTCGCGGAGCTTTCTGGATAATCCGGATCATTTTGCGGATGCATTTGCCCGGGCGTGGTTCAAGCTGACTCACCGTGATATGGGCCCGCGCGTTCGCTATCTCGGCCCTGAGGTTCCGGCGGAAGAGCTAATCTGGCAGGACCCCATCCCCTCCGTCGATCACTACCTGATCGATGCACAGGATATAGCCTCCCTTAAATCCAGAATCCTGACCTCCGGCCTTTCTGTGTCGGACCTCATTTCGATCGCTTGGGCGTCGGCATCCACCTTCCGAGGCTCCGACAAGCGTGGTGGCGCCAATGGTGCAAGAATTCGTCTTGCGCCTCAAAAGGATTGGGAAGTCAACCAACCTGGCCGGCTGGCTAAGGTTCTCAAGACTTTAGAGAGCATCCAGAGTTTGTTCAATGGCGCACAGTCCGGTGGTAAGAAGGTATCACTGGCTGACTTGATCGTTCTAGCCGGTTGCGCGGCTGTCGAGGAGGCTGCGAAGCATGCCGGTCACGAAGTGACTGTTCCTTTCACACCGGGACGGATGGATGCCTCACAGGAGCAAACCGATGTGGCCTCTTTCGCCGTCCTTGAGCCGGTCGCAGATGGGTTTCGAAACTACCTTAAGACCAAATTCTCTGTATTGCCTGAGGAACTGCTGGTCGAACGGGCTCAATTGCTAACTTTAACAGCTCCTGAGATGACGATACTATTCGGTGGTTTGCGAGTGTTGAACACTAATTTCGGCCAGACCCGATATGGTGTCTTTACAATGCGTCCCGGGACGCTGACAAACGACTTCTTTGTGAACTTGCTTGATATAAGCACGACCTGGAGCGCAATCTCTGAAAGTAAAGATTTGTTCGAAGGCCGTGACCGGGCAACCGGAGCACTCAAGTGGACTGCCACACGCGTCGACCTCATTTTTGGTTCTAACTCTCAGCTTAGAGCCCTGGCAGAGGTCTATGCATGTCAGGACTCTAAGAAAAAGTTCGTGAGCGACTTTATAGAGGTGTGGAACAAAGTAATGAATTTGGACAGATTCGATCTCCGAGTGGGAAAAGAAACAATAAAATAAAATGGGCTTATTTTTAAATAATATAACAGTACACAGCAAAAAAGATAATAATATAAAATAAAGGAGGGTGTATTAAATGAAAGGCGACCCGAAAATCATCGACACACTTAATGATTTATTAACCCGTGAGCTTACAGTAGTCAGCCAATATATGGTTCATTCTGAGATGTGTGATAACTGGGGCTTTGATAAGCTGCACGAAACAATACAAAAACGTGCTGTAACTGAAATGAAACATGCCGAGTCTCTCATCGGGCGTATAATATTTCTCGAAGGTATCCCCATAGTCAGTGAACTGGAGAAGCTGCATATCGGCGCAGACGTGACCAAAATGTTTGCCAACGACCATGAGGCCGAACTGGATGCTGTCAAGCGCTATAACGAAGGTATCCAGGTATGTGGCGATGCCAAAGACTTTGCCACGCGTGAAATTCTTGAACACATTCTGAATGACGAGGATAACCATGTAAATAGTATTGAAGAAGCCCAGGACCAAATAACACAAATGGGAATACAAGTGTTCCTTTCGACCCAGGTAAAATAGGTAATGGTCAGGATATCTGAAGTGCTGACATCGACATTCTCGAATACAGTTGATTAGACTTATTAATTTATTGAAGCAATAGTTTTAGCGCAGCACAAAAAGATCACTCTGTAAGATAAAATAAATTTAGAGCACAGGAGTAATAATAACCGTTAAATATTATCAGGAGAACTGGAATGGCTTTAAGAGATGAAAATGGTCACTATGAATCACAATTCGAGTATCCTTTATGGAAGCTAATCAAACAGATCGCGGACAAGAAAGACATCAGTTATTCAAAGGCCTCTGAAGAGGCGATTCTGGAGTACGGAAAAGGCATCCGCTATCGTGATGAGGCCTACTACAAAGCTGAAGTAGATAAACGAAACAAAGAGATAATCGAATCGCGGCAACGTCAGGGACTGTAAGGACGATAAGAAGATCTAGGAGAAAAGAATGAGTGCAGAAAAATTGACAGATAAAGTTGTTGAGACTGACGTCCTGGTGGTTGGCGGGGGTATCGCCGGATGCCCGGCAGCCTATAAAGCTGCCGAGAAAGGTCTTAAGGTTACTCTGGCTGAGAAATCCAATACCAGCAGGAGCGGTAGTGCCGGACAGGGCATCGATCACTTCAGCGGCACTTTCCCCCGCGGGATGACCCCGGCAGATTTTCAAAACCAGATCAAAGGGGTATCCCGTTATGAAGGCCAGGATGGCATAGACCCTAACATCCGCTATGAACTGCATGCTGCGCGGGACTGGACGATTTCAGAACTGGAAAAGATGGGCGTTCCCATGAGATGGGATGACGGTAAATTCATGGTCATCGATGTGGCTTTTCATGGGGGTTGGCCAGTAATTCATGTGCACTGGCAAAACGTCAAACCCATTATGGCCAAGGCTGTCAGAGAAAAGGGCGTAAACATACTTGAACGGACCATGATCGTTGACCTTCTTACAAATAATGGCAGGGTGGTGGGGGCCACTGCTATAAACACCCGTTCCGGAGAATTTTCTATTATTAAAGCTAAAGCAGTTATACTGGCAACGGCCAAGTGCTCCCGTGTCTTTGAGGGGGAAAACCCTCTATTCTGGAAATATAAATACAACTACCACTGGTGTCCTGCCTCTGTATCCGGGGACGGATGGGCAATGGCATATAGAGCAGGCGCCGAAGTGGCCAGCCTTGAGCAGTCCGGTAGGGCCAGCAGGATGCGCGACGATAAAACCCTTTCATGGGGCAATTTCCGTGGTTGGGGCATTGAAAGCAAGTCTCTGAATTGGAAGGGCGAAGAGGGCGCTTCGGGAGTAATGATGGGCAGACGTTCAGGTCAATCCGCTGCCCCACAACCGGGTATGAACGAACCTCGATATAATACTCTTGAGCACTTACCTGAAGACTTTAAGAAAAGAATTGAGGTAGCCTATGTTGATGAGAGAATGGTCTCCTTTATCATCTCTCAGCAAAGGGGATTCGATTTCAGAAAGGCCTGGTTCGAGCTTCAGACGGAGAACCGGCCTATGCAATTGCACGAACCGTGCGGAGTTTACGTGGGTGCTGATTTTCAATCCAGGCTGAAGGGGCTTTATGCCATTGGAGACACCATTTATGGTGTTCACAATGTGGCCCTATGTGCTGCCAATGGTTTTATCATCGGGGAACGATTGCCCGAAATCCTGAGAAATACTCCCGATCCGGTGTTGGATATAGGCCAGGTAGAAGCTCTAAAACAGGCTGCCATGGCGCCCACACAGGTAAAAGATGGCACAGATCCGGTTGAGCTGGAGTGCGCTATTCGCTACGCCTGCACCCGCTACGTGGGTGGACAGAAAGCTGAGGGTAAACTGAGGGAAGGAATTAGGCGTCTGGGCTCATTGAGACGAGAATTCTTACCCAAATTAGATGGGTATAACCCTCATTACTTGATGAGGTCGTTGGAAGTACGCAACCTGATGGATATTTCTGAATTACATATGCAGGCCTCTCTTGAAAGAAAGGAATCACGACTTTCACATAACAGGCTTGATTATCCGAATCCGGATCCGGCACTTGATAAAATGATTCTGGTGCAAAGGTTGGAAAATGGTAAACCGGTGATTGAATTCCGGAAGTTACCCGAACTCGATATGAGCTTAAAACCTGACCCTTCCTGGTGTTAGGCACAAACAACGGCACAGTTTCCCAACGTAAATACTTGTAAAAGCCAAAGACCTGACAAGCCCGATAAAGGGTTTTTAAAATGACAAGCGTATAGAAAGTTCAGGAGATTAATATGGCACTGGAGAAGATTGCAAACAAGATTGTAAAAACCGATGTGCTGGTGGTTGGAGGAGGTATAGCTGGTTGTCCCGCGGCAGCCAAAGCTGCCGAGCATGGTTTAAAAGTCACCCTGGTTGACAAATCAAAGGTCGATAGGAGCGGCAGTGCCGCGATAGGAATCGACCATTATAATGGGGCTTACCCTCGCGGTATGACACCTCAACAATGGCAGGAGCTTGAGAAAAACTTGGGACCGATGGCGTACTACGTCGGCGGCCCATATTCAGACCCCAGCCGTGTATACAGGATGTATGCCAACGGACTCTGGGCAATTGAGGAACTGGAAAAGCTGGGAGTCACCATGAGATGGGACGGCGAATTAAGGCCGATACATTTCAGTTACGGTGTTCCCTGTATCCGTGTTCACTGGACCAATGTTAAGCCTGAGATGGCAGACGGAGTGCGAAAGAGAGGGGTCAATGTCCTGGAGCGGACGATGATTATTAACCTGCTTACCAGTAAGGGCGCTGTGGTGGGAGCGACAGCAATTGATACCCGCGACGGTGGTTTTATCGTTATCAAAGCCAAAGCCACGATAATTGCTACTGCCGCCTGCTCAAGAGTATATGATCCGGAGACACCTCAGCCCTGGAAGTACAAGTACCGGTATCATTGGTGCCCGGCTTCAGTTTCGGGAGACGGATGGGCAATGGCCTATCGAGCTGGCGCCGAATTAGCCAATATGGAACACGCCGGAGTAGGTTACAGAATGCGTGATGATCTGGTCCTTTCACAGGGTAATAACGGCAATGAAGGAATAAGCTCAAAACGCATGACCTGGGATGGGGAAGAAATTGTTAGAGGCAACGCAGCACAACAGGCTGAACTGCAGCGAACGGGTAGAAATGACCCGGTGTATAACAACCTGGGAAATATACCGGATGACTTTCATAAAAGAATCGAAGTAGCCTACGTAGACGAAAGACTGGTTTCATTCAAGATTGCCGAGGATAGAGGCTTTAATCCCAGGACACACTGGTATGAAATAATGGAAACCAGACCTAACCAGCTTCACGTCCCTCCAGGTATATGGTCGGATGCCAACTTTAAGACCTCGGTGAAGGGCCTTTATGCCATAGGCGATTGTGTGGCCGGTTGCCATGATGTGGCCAACGCGGCAACCAGCGGCTTCCTTGTTGGTGATAGCGTGGGCAGTTTTGTTAAATCTGCGGGTGAAGTAACCATTGACGAATCTCAAGTTGAGAGCCAGAAAGAGGTTGTAGATTCACTTAAGGCAGTAAAGGACGGCACTGAGCCTGTTGAACTGGAGAGCGCTATTCGCTATGCCTGCACCCGTTATATTGGAGTGTCTAAATCCGAAGGGAAAATGCGGGAAGGATTGCGGCGACTCGCTTCGCTCAGGAGAGAGTTTCTGAACAAACTTAAAGCCGATAATCCTCATTACCTGATGAGAGCCATGGAAGTCCGCAATATAATAGACATAGCCGAGATCCACCTGCGGGCGTCCCTTGAAAGAAAGGAAACCCGCGGCATGCATATCCGGCTTGATTATCCGGAGCAGGACCCATCTTTGAATAAAATGCTGCTTTTCCAACGGTTAGAAAACGGAGAAATGGTAATTCAGATGAAAAAGCAGCCGGAACTGGATATGAGTTTAAAGGAGGACAGGTAAAATGCCCGCAAAAATAGATTATAAGAAATGCATTGGCTGTAAAAAATGTTACGATTTATGTCCCATGGATGTATTTGTTATCGATCCAGAAACAGATATGCCTAAGGCTGTCTACCAGGAAGAGTGCTGGCACTGCGGCATCTGCTGGATGGAATGCCCAAAGCGAGCTATTGATATCATCTACCCGGCATCTATGTGGTAGTCCAGATTTGTTCTGACTCAACCTGGGAATGCCAAAATCATTTGTCCACCCGGCAATAGAGGCGGGCTTCAGTGGTACCAGTTCTCCAACTATGCCTGTTTTAATATTACTTTTTAAAAACCACAGGTATAAATATGTTAATAAAGTTTAATTGTTATATAATAATTTCTGAAAAGGTCAGGACTCGGAAAAAAGGTATACAAGTTTATTTATAACCAGAATAGAAACAAGGAGGATCAGTATGGCTTTAGCGGATGAACAGGGTCATTACGAATCTAAGTTCGAGTTCCCTCTCTGGAAAATTATCAAGCAGCATGCACAGAAGAAAGATATCAGTTATCAACAAGCTTCTCTCGAAGTGCTCCCCGATTATGAGAAAGGTATCAGGTATCGCGATACTGCCTACGAGGAAGAGGTGATTGGCAAACGCTTAAAAGAAATGGCTGAAATAGCCCAGCGGGCAAAAAGGTAAAAAGGAAATTGGGAGGTTTTTATGGCACTGGAACAGATCGCAGATAAAGTTGTCGATACCGATGTATTGGTGATTGGCGGAGGAATTGCCGGTTGCCCCGCTGCGGCCAAGGCCGCCGATCACGGCTTGAGAGTTACGCTGGTAGAAAAATCAAACACGGCCAGGAGCGGCAGCGCCGCTGAAGGCATTGATCATTATGGCGGATTCTTCCCGCGCGGCATGACCACTCAGAAGTTTCTGGAAGTGGCTGAGGAAATGGGACAGCCGTTTTTTGACCAGCGTTTAAGATACGCTCACCCGGATTCAGTATACCGCATGTATGCTAACGGGCAGTGGGCAGTCGAAGAGCTGGAAAAACTCGGAGTAACCATGAGATGGACTGATGGTGAATATCGCTTCCGGGGTTGTCATCATCCGGGGCCTTTTCTAAGGGTACACTGGCAGAATGTTAAACCGGAAATGGCCAGAGGAATAAAAAAGAAAGGCGTCAATGTCATGGATAGAACCATGGCTGTTGACCTTCTTACTCATAAGGGCGCGGTGTCAGGAGCTACCGCCATAGATACCCGCACCGGAGAATTTATCGTCATCAAAGCCAAGGCTGTTATCATGGCTTCCGGTGCTTGCTCCCGAATTTACAACCCGGAAACTCCTCAATCCTGGAAGTACAAATACACCTACCACTGGTGCCCGGCTTCCGTCAGCGGAGACGGCTGGGGTATGGCTTACAGGGCCGGGGCGGATATGGCCAATTTTGAGATGGCCGGAAGAGGAACCAGGTTCAGAGATGATAAAAATTTATCGTATGGTAATCACGGCAATGAGGGCATTCCTGCTAAAAGTATTAACTTTGAAGGTATAGAACGCCCTCGCGGGTTGAGGAGCGCCGATCCTTCGGGAAATAGTGAGCCAAATTACAATAGTTTTGAACATCTTCCAGATGACTATCATAAGAGAATAGAAGTGTGTTATGTGGACGAGAGGCTATTGTCCTTCAAGATAGCCGAGGAACGGGGTTTCGATCCCAGGCACCATTGGTATGAAATAATAGATAACCGGCCTAATCAGCTGCATTTTGGACCTGGTATCTGGACAGACGGCGATTTCAAGGCGACCTTAAAAGGACTTTATGTAGCAGGAGACGTTCTTCACGGTAACGGGGGTTGTTTTGCTGCCGCTACAGCTGGATTTATTGTGGGTGATGAGGTGCCTAACTTTATTAATGAGGCGGCAGAACCAGTAGTGGATGAAGCCCAGCTCGAGAGTTTGAAACAGGCTGCGCTGGCACCCCTTTCGTTAAAAGATGGTACTGAGCCAACTGAGCTGGAAGTCTCTGTCCGCTATGTGTGTGATCGCTACGTGGGTGTTTCCCGGGCTGAGGGCAAGCTGCGTGAAGGTTCAAGACGCCTTGGTTCACTGCGCAGGGAATTTTTACCCAAACTGATAGCCCAGAATCCTCATTACCTGATGAGAGCACTGGAAGTCAGAAACCTCTTTGATATCGCAGAAATGCATATAACGGCTTGCCTGGAAAGAAAAGAGTCTCGCTACGAGCATGCCAGACTGGACTATCCGGCGGCAGACCCAGCCTTAGACGGTATGTTTACTTTCCAGAGGTTGCAAAACGGAAAGAAAGTGTTTGAAATGAGGAAGCGACCGGAGTTTAACATGGCCTTATACGAAACGAAATAGAATATAATGATTAAATGAAATTCACTTAAAGGTTAGATAAAAGGGGGGCTCTGAAAAAATATTTCACGAGTCCCCTTTTTTATAGCTCTATTAATTAAAATCTAGTTAGTGACTTGTTCCGTAACTTCTTCAGGCCAAACTATTATAACTTTGCCGTTATTAAGTTTAACTTGGTATAAAGCTGGTTTTCCAAGGGAAGTATATTTAACATAATTAAATATACTTCCCTGTATATTTCCCCCGTCCCTGGTTTTAACTGTAACAGCAGAACCCAGGTCATACAATTTTGAAGCCATTAACTTACCCTCCTTATGAAATGCTGATAAAATATTGTATTTTCCCTATCATTGAATCAATATCATTTTTAT
>CAITCX010000486.1 GCA_903890885.1 uncultured Dehalococcoidia bacterium | reverse complement strand
GAAGCTTGAGGACGCCAGAGTTGTCGTATCCGGTGGTCGAGGCATTGGGAACGCCGAGGGTTTCAAACAACTTGAAGAGTTGGCCAGGCTTCTTAAGGGAGCGTTTGGCGCTTCCCGTCCGCCTTGCGATAATAAATGGGTCTCAGATAATATTCAGATCGGTTTGACTGGCAAGATTGTCAGCCCCGATCTGTATATTGCGGTGGCCCTTTCTGGTTCCAGTCAGCATCTGAGCGGTTGCTCCGGTTCACGGGTAATAGTTGCTATTAATAAGGATGCCGAGGCCAACATTTTCAAAGTAGCTCATTACGGTATTGTAGCGGACTGGAAGAAAATCCTGCCCGCTTTTACAGCCAAAGTCAAAGATATGGTAGGATAGACTTTAAACAGGAACATATAAAAAAGGAATAACCCCCCCTCCTCACTTGAGGAAGGGGGGGTGTTGAGTTGATTCAAGCTGTTACATATCTTTTTCGGCGGCTTTTGCCTCCATTTCAGCTTTTCGGGCGGCCACGATCTTTTGAGTTGCGAAGGCTGGCACTTCCTCGTTGTGACTGAATACGTAGGTATAGCGCCCTCTGCCTTGAGTGATGGATTTCAAATCGATGGCATAACGCTGGACTTCTGCCAACGGGACCTCTGCCTCGATGGTGTTGTAACCGCCCTCCGGCAGCATGCCGTGAACACGGCCGCGTTTATTATTCAGGTCGCTCATGATGTCACCGGTGTAATGGTCAGGAACCGTCACTTTGAGTTTGACGATAGGCTCCAGTAAGACGGGATTAGCGGCCTCCATGGCTTTCTTGAATGCGCCGGCTCCGGCGATTTTAAAACAGATTTCGGAAGAATCTACCGGGTGGAAACTGCCGTCATAAACTTTAGCTCGCATATCTACTACCGGATAGCCGCAAATCGTACCTTCATGGATGGCTTCTTTAACGCCTTTTTCTACCGCAGGAATAAAGTTGCGTGGGATAGTACCGCCCACCACGGCATCTACGAACTCTACCGGTCCGCTGCCGCGGGGCATGGGTTCCACTTCCAACATAACATGGCCGAATTGGCCGTGACCGCCGGTTTGTTTCTTATGTTTGTAGTCGCCTTTGCCTGATCCCATAACAGTTTCTTTATAGGGGACTTTGGGAATATCCAGATTAACTCCTACGCCGAATTTACGGTGCATCTTGCCGACTACCACTTCCAGTTGGGTCTCACCCAGACCAGAGAGAATAGTCTCACCAGTATCTAACTCACGATGTACTTTAAGGGTCGGGTCTTCTTCCGCCAGGCGGGCCAAAGATGAGCCCAGTTTATCTAGATCGGTCTTGGTTTTAGGACTGACAGCACCGCTGTAGATAGGGCTGGGGAAATGGATGGGAGCTAACTTGACCGGTTTCTCTTTAGTGGACAGAGTATCCCCGGTGCCGGTCACGTTTAGCTTGGCAACCACTCCGATGTCTCCGGCAGTCACCATATGCGTGGCTTCCTGGGTCTTACCGTGGACGAGATAGACCTGGCCGATGCGTTCAACTTCATCGCGGTTGGTATTCCAGACCTGAGAGTTGCTGGCGAAAGTGCCTGCATAAACCCGGAAATAGGTCAGTTTACCCACATAAGGATCGGCGCTGGTTTTAAAAACCAGCGCGGCCAGAGGTTCGGTGGTTGAGGCATTGGTCTTTTGAGTAGTGCCCTTAGCATCTGTAACGATCTCATATTGGCGGTTTTTAGGTGAAGGCAGATAATGGTTCATGGCGTCCATAAATAGAGGGACGCCGATATTTTGCGTAGCCGAACCTGTAAAGATAGGTACCAGCTTGCATGCTATTACAGAGGCTTTTAAGGCGGTCTCCAGTTCTTCTTGAGTAATGACAGCATCGCTTAAATATTTTTCAATAAGTTTGTCATCAGCGGAAGCCACCGCTTCTACTAATTTGGCCCGATAGGTGTCCGCCACGGCTTTCATTTCAGACGGAATTTCGCCTTCTTTGGCGGAATCACCAATATAAGCTTTCATCTTAAGTAAATCTATGACACCGGTAAAGGTGGTATAGGCACCTATGGGGATTTGAACCGCGACAGTTTTACCGGCGAATTTGGTTTGAGCCTGTTCAACTATTTTAGCGAAATCCGCGTTTTCGCGGTCCATTTTATTCACAAAGATCAGGCGCGGCAGCGCAGCTTCCTCGCAATACTGCCAGACCTGCTCAGTGCCTACCTCAATACCTGAAGTAGCCCCGATCAATATCACTGCTGATTCGCAAACACGTAGAGCGGAGATCACCTCACCTACAAAATCCGAATAGCCGGGAGCATCTAGAAGGTTAACTTTTACACCCTGCCAGGAGTAAGGTAAAACTGAGAGGTTAATACTTATCCTGCGCTGTATTTCATCTGGATCGTAATCTGAAGTAGTAGTTCCTTCGTCGATTCTGCCTAGCCTGGTTATGGCTTTGGCGTTAAATAGAACAGATTCAGATAGAGAGGTTTTTCCGGCTCCTGCATGGGAAAGCAAGGCGACGTTGCGGATGTTCTCCAGTGTAAATTGTTCCATTAATACTCACCTACTTTTTCAAAATTCTTAAATGTATTATAGACATAGTCGAAAGCTTCAGCAAGTTTATCTAAATAGTTACTGTCAAGTATTTGTCGGTGCGATATTGAGAGAGACACGAGTTTTTCACAACAATGCTATATTGGACACGAACTTCAACGTTTTCACCCAGGGACGAGAGGCATGAGGGCCATATAAAGCT
>CAITCX010000485.1 GCA_903890885.1 uncultured Dehalococcoidia bacterium | reverse complement strand
GACAATCGAAGA
The DNA here is from genome assembly GCA_903890885.1 of uncultured Dehalococcoidia bacterium. Lineage (GTDB taxonomy): Bacteria > Chloroflexota > Dehalococcoidia > Dehalococcoidales > UBA3254 > UBA3254. The sequence continues at coordinate 1,600 of CAITCX010000485.1, read as the reverse complement.
TGAGCCGAGCAATCCAACCGAAGTGTCAACAAGATGCATGGAGCCACCTCGACCCCGGGAGCAACCTGTTGCCCGGTTATAAAGCTCAGCGATCATCGCCTTAATATCACCACCCTTGGCGATATAATGTCCATGCCCTCGATGATTGCTAAAAACATAGTCATCGATATTCAGGTTAGCGCAAACTCCCGCAGCCACAGCTTCCTGCCCAAGGCAGAGATGAATCGGCGTCTTCATTTCATCTTCGCTGTAGAGTTCAGCAATCTTAAGCTCTACCGTTTGTATCTTTAGCATTACGCTATAAAGCTCCCGCAGGACTTCCCTTGGAATATCATTTATTCTGGTACCGAAATTTATCGGCCCAGGCACCTTGATCAGTTTCACATCGTCTCTCTTTGGTGGATTGGCATTATCAATCACTATTCTGCTCCAAACTTGACAAGGGTATTAAACTATTTTGCTATGAGTGTAACTTCATCGGTACCTATCATAGCAGAGGGTATTACTAACTTACACACTGCTGAGGATTTGCGCTTTTCAGTCATTTCTGTCCCAGACAAGAATCGATTCAGATATTGGACTGAAAGGAAAGCGTAGCCCCTCATATTTTGCTCCGGGGAATAGCTTCCTGTACTCTTTTATGGTGAGCAGGTCTACCTGCTCGTAATGGCCTCTGGGATGCCATTTAAAGCTGACATAGCGGGATACGAACCTTTTAAACCTATGGGGCAGGAATTGGTAGAATGGCACGTAGTAATGAGGATCGAAGGGAAACCAGTGGTTATCGTTGGCAAGAAAGTAGCCTTTACGACATACCCGTTTAATCTCGGCGGCAAAGGCATGCCGGTACTCACGGGGAACGTGTTCCAGGACGGCGTTGCCGAATATGAAATCAACTCCGCCATTCTTTATAGGAAGATGACAGCCGTCTGCCACAATAGGATGGTAATATCCGGCATAATACGTGCCATTGATTTTTAAGTAGTGATCGTCCATGTTAACTACCAAATACTGGGAGAACCTGGTGGTAACCTCTGACATAGTATATGTTGGTCCACCTATTTCAAGACAGGCATCTGTTGGTTTGGGATTCATGGTTTCCAAGAACCTATTTAATACCTGCCGCCGTCTTCTTAAAAGGAACTTTTCAAAAAGCCGAAAAGGGATGTCAAACTTCATTATAATCTCCCTTCCTTCTTATATAGCCTTGGTGATTGTTTCTATCTGGCTGCCTATCAAAAAGACAGCTATCAGGGTACATGAGTCTAGTTTTGCAGTAACTTGAGTCATCTCCTTAAAACTGCCATACATTTTGTGCCAAGGGTGAGGCTAATTACTAACGGTTTGGCTAATGGCTTAATAAGCCACCAGAATCGGCGGCTAGATAGAGACATGCATAGGTAAAATAGCGGAGGTGGAGGAAAAGCGAACCCAGGCCGGGGTAATTTTATATTGTACTGAGGAGACTTCCTCCCTAAGAATCTTCCCAATCTCAGTTTCATGCTGCATGCCACTTTTTTCTGATCCATGTGCCTTACTTTACTTTGATCAATGCTTCTTAATTTAAGTATTCCTTTTTCAATAGTCTTCTGGAGGAGAG
>CAITCX010000484.1 GCA_903890885.1 uncultured Dehalococcoidia bacterium | reverse complement strand
CCTGGTACCCGGCTTTATTGACGCCCACTGCCATTTCTTCACGCTCGTGCGCAAGTTTTTAAGCCTGGACTTAAATCCTGCCAGGGCTAAATCGATAGAAGATATTAAAACCATCCTGCGGCATCAGGCTGTTATCACTCCTCCTGGTCGCTGGATCACTGGAATGGACTATAACGACTTTTATCTGGCAGAAAAACGCCACCCCGTCCGCCAGGATTTGGATATAGCCGCTCCCCACCACCCAGTTATGATTGTCCATCGCTCTATGCACGCCTGTATTCTGAACAGCCTGGCTTTAAAAATAGTAGGTATTACCAGTGAAACTGAGGAACCGCCTGGCGGCATGATCGACCGCGATCTGGAAACCGGCGAGCCCAACGGCATCCTCTACGAAATGCTGGGCTACGTTCAGGACAGGATGAGGACAGAAACCTCCCGCGAGGAGATAGACCGGGCCATTGAAGCAGTTGACCGCTATTTCCTCTCTTTGGGTATCACCTCCATAGGCGAAGCTACTGTTACCAATGATCTGGCCCAGTGGGAGACCTATCAGAAATTGAAGCGGGCTGGCCAGCTTCACAGCCGCATCAATATGATGCCCGGTATGAACTTTCTGACTCAATTTCAGCAAGCCGGCTTGCTTTCCGGTTCAGGCGACCATCAACTGAGGCTAGGCCCCTTGAAAATAGTTCTGAATGAGACTACCGGCAGCCTGTGCCCTACCCAGAAGGAGCTAAATGAAATAGTTCTGGAGGCCGGTTGGGCAGGTTTCCAGGTAGCTATTCACGCGGTAGAAGTCTCTACTGTTGAAGCCGCCGTAAAAGCCCTTGAATTCGCTTACCGCACACACGTGCAAATCGATCCCCGCTATCGACTGGAGCACTGCTCCGAATGCCCGCCGGAACTCCGGCAAAGATTAGCCAAGCTGAAAGCCGTGATAGTCACTCAACCATCTTTCCTCTATTTCAGCGGAGAACGCTATCTGGCGCTGATCAGACCGGAAGCACAACCTTACCTTTACACTGTCAAATCATGGTTTGAAAGCGGACTGACGGTGGCAGGCAGTTCGGATTCTCCGGTGGTCCCAGCCAATCCATTAACGGGTATCTTCTCTGCCGTCACGCGGCTGGCGGAGTCCGGCCAGACCATTCTGCCTGATGAATGTATTACCGCACAACAAGCCTTGAGAATGTTCACCCTCAATTGCGCTTATGCCACCTTTGAGGAAAATCTAAAAGGTTCTCTATCTAACGGCAAATTGGCCGATATGGTCCTGCTTAACAATAATCCGCTCACCTGCCCTTCTGAGAATATTAAAGATATTCTGGTAGAAATGACTGTTATTGACGGCAAGATAGTATGGGAAAAATAATTATTATCGAATCGTCATCCTGAAATCTTTGCAACATGGATAGCTTTCCAGCTTGACTTTTCAGCGTCAAAAAGTGATAATGTCCCTTGTGGGTGAAAATCTATCCTCACCTGTATCCCACGCTCGCATTCCCCGATAGCTCAATGGTAGAGCGCGCGGCTGTTAACCGCTAGGTTCCAGGTTCGAGCCCTGGTCGGGGAGCTTCTTTATTTCCTGTTAACCGGTTCCCTTTGCTTGCCTCTGATGATAACACTGCTTCTTTGCTCTTTTCCAACGATTCTGCGTTTCACTGCTCATAAAACAAATCAGCATCTTGATACTGGCTTGGTACAGATTCTCAAGATGCTGATTTTTTAACTCTGAAAGATTTAAAAGTTCATATTAAGTTTTCAGTCGCCTCCTTGTTGCTAAGGAGCAGGAGCAGGCGGCCGAGGTGGCGGCGCGGCTCCACCCTGTCCTTGAGCGGGCCCTCCGCCAGCCGGTGCGGCTGCTGCTGCCTTGGGCGGGGTATCAGTTTCTATGAATCCTTTAGGAGTCATGTCCTTGCCTTTAAAACCCGCGAAATCGGTTCCATACCGCAGAGCTTTGAAACACACGATATTTAATTCGAGGGGATGATTTGGATCCACCGGTATAGCATCTGCATATCCCATGGGGGCAGTAGTGACCGGGTTGATGTATTCCCAGACTACTTCACCGGCAGAAGTTACTTCGATGAATCTGCCGTGAGTTCCTGAATCAATCAGGGTGTTCCCGTTAGGTAAACGCTGGGCGCTAGAAAGATCCCTGTCGAACATCGATTCCGGGGGAGTGGCCTTGAAAGTCCAGCTGAAATCTTTAGGTCCATAAGCCTGGCCGGGAGTTACACTGTAGTTACCATTGGCATCTACAGCCGGTTTAAATTCGGCTACTGTGGAGTAATTGGGGCCAGCACTATTATTGAAGACCAGGATATTTCCACCTCCCGGCATATTGTCATCTATCCAGGTTGCGCTGTGCGGTTGAAAATACCTTTGATCTGCTGTGGTGCCTGCACCATATTGAGCTGGATTACCCCAGCGGTAGAGCAGATCGCCGCCCTTGTTGTAGGTTCCACCGCTGTGTTCTTTCGCCTGGGCGGTAGTTGTACTGTGGTCGATAATCCAGATTTCGTTGTTGCCGCGTACGGTGATCATGACCTGTTTCCATTTGGCATTATAGGTAACTGCATCCATGTGGTTCCAGAAATATGGGGCCTTTTGAACATTAACATTGACCAGTTCCGGATGTTCTGAAGGTGTACCATAATTGTCCTTGGTCTTATCGAAGTTTTGAATAAGGTGATCCCAGGTGTGCCATTCCCAGACTATATCACAGCCTTCAGGCATTTTCGGCTTGATTTCGTAAAGTGCGCCAGGCAGGATAAAATTCTGCTTTGGGTCCAGGTTTGTCGGGTTGAACCCGGCCTGTATGGCTTCAGCTGTGGTCTTCTTTTCGACAGCTATCAGTATAATATTACCATCAGGGAGTAAAACAAAGTCATAGCTCTGTAAATATTTATCGGTGGAAAAGTCGGTAGCCCACACCAGTTTGCCGCTCCAATCATACTCCTCAATTCGGCCGCCCTCTCCTCCGCCGGTGCTGATCGCTCCTTTTTTCAAGGCCGCCCGCACCAGGTTGCCATTTTCCCGCAGGTAACAGGTTTGACCGGGATCGTACTGGCTGGTCGTCCACTTGTTGACCAGTTCTCCCTTGTTGTTGATCAGATAAGTGGTGCCTGTATGCTTGGGGGCGAATAAAGTGTAGCCATCGTAAGCCTTGGTGGCATCGTTCTTCAT
>CAITCX010000483.1 GCA_903890885.1 uncultured Dehalococcoidia bacterium | reverse complement strand
CCTGGCCTTCAACCTGTCAGAAAAGTACCGCGTTCCTGTCATCATTCTGTCCGATGAGGTCGTTGCTCATCGCAATGGCAGCGCAACCGACTTGTAATCGGTAGGTTAGCGGGTTCGACTCCCCTCTCGGGCTGTTTACCAGTTAGAGAGGTGGATTTATGGCTTGATGGAGAGGTGCCGGAGTGGCTAATCGGAACAGTCTGTAAAACTGTCGTCCTTACGGGCTTCGCAGGTTCGAATCCTGCCCTCTCCACCAAATTGGTTTTAGGAATATCATTCTAAATTCAATTATCTGGACTGTAGACAAATTATAATCACCAAAATTTAAAATAACACGGTTTCCAGGGTATCAGGGTATCTTGTAAGTTTGGGATTTACTACCGTAATTAAGTTTTCGTAGACATTATTACGCAAAATCTGTATAATGCTATGGTAATTATGCCCACATAGCTCAGTAGGTAGAGCACGTTCTTGGTAAGAACGGGGTCATCAGTTCGAATCTGATTGTGGGCTTAGAATAAAAGGGGGAATAGAATGGCAAAGAAAAAATTTGAAAGAAACAAGCCTCATCTCAATGTAGGCACGATCGGGCACGTAGCTCATGGTAAGACTACCACTACGGCAGCAATTACCTTGATCTTGTCAAAACAGGCGGGTAGTGGCGTAGCGTACACGGCGTATGATTCCATCAACGCCGCTCCTGAAGAGAAGGCCAGAGGTCTTACTATTGCCATTTCTCATATTGAATATGAAACTGCCAAGAGGCACTATGCCCATGTGGATTGCCCTGGTCATGCTGATTATATCAAGAACATGATCACCGGTGCTGCTCAGATGGACGGAGCCATTCTAATCGTTAGCGCTCCGGATGGCCCTATGCCGCAGACACGGGAACACGTGTTGCTCGCCCATCAGGTCAACGTGCCCCATATAATAGTAGCTCTTAATAAATGCGATATGATGGAAGATGCGGAACTGCTTGAGTTGGTCGAAATTGAAGTCAGAGATCTTTTAACTAAGAATGGTTATCCTGGCGATAAAGTTCCGGTCACTAGAATCGCTTCCCTCAAAGCACTGGAATGCGGTTGCGGCAAAGCCGATTGCAAATGGTGCGGACCAATCCTGAAACTGGTTCAAACCGTAGATGAATATATTCCTGATCCCGTTCGTCCGAAGGACAAACCCTTCCTGATGCCCGTAGAAGACGTCTTCTCCATCAAGGGTAGAGGCACCGTGGCCACAGGTAGAGTCGAGCGCGGCATTGTTAAAGTCGGCGATGAAATCGAAATCGTCGGGTTGCATCATGAGCCCAGGAGAACGGTAGTTACCGGTCTGGAAATGTTCCACAAACTTCTGGACAGCTCCGAACCTGGTGATGCTGTTGGAGCTCTGTTAAGGGGCATTGAAAGAACCGATATCGAGCGCGGTCAGGTTCTGGCGGCCATCGGTTCTATCAAACCACACACCAAAGCTGAGGTTCAAGTTTACGTCTTAAGCAAAGAGGAAGGCGGACGTCATACACCGTTCTTCACTGGTTATAAACCTCAATTCTACATCCGGACCACCGATGTCACCGGAACTTTGAACCTGCCGCAGGGCGTGGAAATGGTTATGCCGGGCGATAACATCAAAGCCAGCATCGAGTTGATCTATCCAGTGGCTATGGAACCTGGACTACGCTTTGCTATTAGAGAAGGGGGTAAAACAGTTGGCGCTGGTACCGTAATAAGCGTCACAGAGTAATATGGCTAAAAAGGGTGAAAATAGAATAATAATACATCTTGCCTGTACTACTTGTCAGGAAAGAACTTATACCACGACCAAAAATAAAAAGAGTGATCCGGGGCGGTTGGAATTAAAAAAATTCTGTCCCCGTTGTCACAAGCATATCCCCCATAAAGAAGTTAAGTAAAAAGCGGTTTTGAGAATGGAGTACATGTTATGACGTCAACAGTAATAGCCAAGCCTTCGGGCAACTCGTTCACAAGATTCTTTACTGGACTCTGGGCAGAAATGAAGAAAGTAGTCTGGCTTTCTAGAAAGGAAGTAGCCTACCTGACCGGTCTCGTCCTGCTTCTTACTGTCGCTACTGGTATTGTGCTTGGCTTGTTTGATTGGGGTTTCTCAACTGCTGTCAATAAACTGTTGATCGGTCAATAATTTGATAAAACTTTTTAAAGAACTGATCGATATTATGTCAAGCGCTTACACTTTCTCAGGTGATGTGTCGGGTAGTGAGGTTGCTAGTGGTTGATATCGAAAAACGCTGGTTTGCCGTGCATACCTACTCCGGATACGAAGAAAGGGTTAAAAAGAACCTTGAACAGCGTATCAAGTTTATGGATGTTCATGGCGATGTCTCGCAAGTGGTCGTACCCACAGAGAATGAGATTGAGGTTAAAAGCGGGCAAAGGCGTAACATTGTAAAAAAAATTCTACCTGCCTATGTTCTGGTTGAAATGAAGATGAATGATCAGAGCTGGGATGTGGTGCGCAATACTCCCGGCGTAACTGGTTTTGTTAGCAGCGGCAACAAACCGGTTCCCTTGCAACCCAAGGAAATGGAACAAATTTTGAAACAAATGGCGGCCGAAACTCCCAAGATTAAAATCGGCTTCCGTCAAGGTCAAAGCGTCAGGGTCGTAGATGGACCCTTCGTTGACTCTGTAGGAGTGGTGGACGAGATCATCCCTGATAAAGGAAAGGTCAAAGTCCTTCTTTCTCTGTTCGGCCGGGATACTCCGGTGGAACTGGATTTCTTGCAGGTCGAGAAACTTTAAGTAGGTGGATAAAAAGTGGCCAAAAAAGTAGTAACGATTATTAAATTGCAAATTCCCGCGGGGAAGGCCAATCCGGCACCCCCAGTTGGTCCCGCATTGGGCCAGCATGGTGTCAATATCATGGCTTTCTGTAAAGATTACAATGCTAGAACCGCTAGTTTAGCAGGAACGATAGTCCCGGTCGAAATTACAGTCTACGACGACAGGTCTTTCACTTTCGTCACCAAGACACCTCCGACCTCAGACTTGATCAAGAAAGCACTTGGAATAGAGAAGGGTGCCCAGACTACTGGTAGACAGAAGGTAGGAGAACTCTCTAGAGCCAAGGTAAGGGAGATCGCACAGATCAAGGTTAAAGATTTGAACGTTAATTCCATTGAAGCGGCAGAGAGACTTGTAGAGGGTGCCGCTCGCAGCATGGGAGTCGAGGTAAAATAAAATGACTGTAAAACACGGTAAAAAATACACTGAAGCTGAAAAATTATTCGATACTAACAAGGATTTTGAACTGGCAGAGGCTGTCTTAACAGCTAAGAAAACCGCCTTTGCTAAATTCGATGAATCTGTTGAGTTGCATCTGCGCATGGGCGTTGATATCCGCAATGCTAATCAGCAGGTTCGCGGTGTGGCTCTCCTCCCTCATGGTCTGGGCAAACAGGTGCGTGTGCTGGTATTCGCTCAAGGTGAAGCCGAAAGATCTGCCCGCGATTCTGGAGCCGATTTTGTTGGCAATGAAGACTTGATCAAGAAAGTTGAAGAAGGTTGGACTGAGTTCGATATTGCTATGGCTACCCCGGACATGATGAGCAAGATTTCCAAATTGGGTAAAGTTCTGGGCCGTAAAGGCCTGATGCCCAATCCCAAGGCCGGTACTGTAGTACAACCTTCCGATCTGGCGAGAACGATTGAAGAGGCTCGCAAAGGTCGTGTTGAATTCAAGCTAGACAAGACCAATCTGATTCACGTCGTAGCTGGCAAAAAGAGCTTTGATGATCAGAAACTGGTGGATAACCTGGCTGCCGTAATCGAAGCCGTCGAAAAAGCTAAACCGACTGGTGCCAAAGGCCAGTTTATTAAGAGCGCCACCATCAGCACTAGCATGGGACCTGGTATCAAGCTAGACCTTAAATCTTTAAATGTCACCTAAAAATTTGCTTGTACTGCTAAGATTAGCTTATAATAGATTTAATTGAATAGAGTTTAGTCTCAACCTGAGACAGCGGGTTCCGCCGGTTTGTCCGGAGGATTAATATGCTGAGTGCCTGCCGAGGAAGAGGATTGAAAACGTCAAGTTTTCTATAGTCCTTGTGCCGGTACAAGGACTTATTTTTTACCCATTGGACCCACTGATATGAATTCAGGAATACGATAGGAGAATACGAGATGCCGACGGAAAAGAAGCAAAAAATCATAACAAATCTCGAGCAAACTTTTGCTCAGAGCAACTCCGGTATCATGACTGACTATCGTGGACTCAAGACTTCTGATGTTGTGGCGCTGCGCCGCAAACTTAGAGAAAACGGGGTTGAGTTCCATATAGTTAAAAACAACCTGGCCCGTATTGCTGCCAAGAACAAGGGCAAAGACCAGATCGGCAGCATTTTTGAAGGCCCACTGGCTATCGCCTTTGTTAAAGGCGATGTCTCCAAAGCGGCCAAGGTTTTGACCGAACATATCGCCGCCTCTAAATTGACCTTGGCGATCAAGGGCGGTTTCATGGGAAACAAACTGTTAACCCAGAGAGAAGTCGCCACTATAGCTACCTTGCCTTCCAGAGAAGTCTTACTCGCAAAAGTGATGGCTGGAGTCCAGAGTCCGCTTTACGCCATTATGAATCAGCTCAATGCCCCCTTACGGGGTTTTATGACGGTATTACAAGAAAGAATGAAACAATTAGAAGGAGTAAAATAAAATGGCTGAAACTAAAGTTGAACAAGCACTGGCAATAATCGAGGGCATGACCGTTCTGGAATTAGCAGAGTTGGTCAAATCTATGGAAACCAAGTTCGGCATCAGCGCGGCTGCTCCAGTAGCCGTCGCCGCTCCCGCCGCTGCAGCTGCCGTTGCTGCTCCAGCGGAAGAGAAAACTGAGTTCTCCGTTATCCTGATGGATATCGGCGCTAACAAAATCAATGTTATCAAAGCCGTCAGAGAACTGACCAACCTGGGACTGAAAGAGTCAAAGGACCTGGTCGAGGCCGCTCCTAAAGCTATCAAAGAGAATGTCAATAAAGACGATGCCGCTGCTGCCAAAGCTAAATTGGAAGCTGCCGGAGCCAAAGTCGAAGTCAAATAACCTCGTAGAATAGAGCTCGAACTTTTTTCAACCAGGGAGAGACCTGAAAAACTCTCTCTGGTTGGTTTTTGTGTATTTTCTACCACTGACCTATTGAATTTCGGATTGAAAACACCTATATTTAACAATAGAAGAGTTCAGTTGGGAGATAGAGTATGGCAGGCAACGATCTGGTGATCATAAGTATTATTGGCGGCATCTTTATTGTTCTCGGAATAGCCGGCATCATTTGGGGTAAAAAAGAAGAAGGGTCATGGTACACATCGGTTTCCGAGCAGACCGATGTACGTGAGTTTTTAGATAGAGCACCGGGGAGACCTGAACCTGGCGCCCTGAAGATAGGTGGCAAAATCTGCCTTGCAGTAGGGATCATTATACTATTGGTATGCCTGGGTTTTTATCTCAGGGGATGACGTTTTAAACACATTAACCCGGATAATAAACCATATAACCGTTGGACTTGAGAACGTGAAGCTGGAATCTTTCAATTCCGGCTTCTTTTTTTAACGTTTTCCAGTACCGTATTTCAGCTTACCTATCAGCAATAACACTATTAAAAAAGTGGCCAGGGTATTCCAAATAATTACAGGCACCAGTTTATCCAGAATCCCGTAGCTCAACCATAACAGTCCGCCCCCCAGGAACATCAGGTTAAAAAGCAGACTGATGTCTCCTGCGCTCTTGTTTTTAAATACCTGTATAACCTGGGGAATTAAGCTGCCCGTAGTAAATAAACCGGCCACCAGGCCTAATATAGCACCGATAGTCAAAATATCCCTCCTTAGGCTTTGTCCAGAGTCAGCGGAATCGCATTACCAATATACCTCGAATATTAAAACTGCATGATGCGTTCATCCTTAAAAAGGCAGGTTACTGATTTTGTTGGGCTAATGTGTCTGGCTTTTGTCCTGATCTAGGCTTGTGTTCTTGGCCGGTATTGTAGGGCTTCAGCCAGGTGGTGGGACTTTATAAATTCAGCGTTTTCAAGGTCGGCAATGGTGCGAGCTAGTTTAAGGATGCGATGGAAAGCCCGCGCTGAGAGATATAGTTGCTTCATGGCAGCCTTAAGCAGGCTCTGAGCAGAATCCTCTAATCGACAGTGTTCTCTTACCTCAGCAGGCGTCATCTGAGCATTACAGGTAATTTTGTTGCTCTTCAAACGATCTCGCTGGATAGCCAGTGCCGCTTCCACCCGTTTCCTTACGTCTTCTGATCTCTCGCCCAGCCGGTTATCGGCCAGTTTTTCATACTCGATATGAGGCACTTCTACATAAATATCCATGCGGTCCATAAAAGGGCCGCTGATGCGCCGTTGATAACGAGCCACCACGCTAGGCGGACAAGTGCAGGCGCGGTAGGGATCGCCAAAATATCCGCACGGGCAAGGATTCATAGCCCCTACCAGCATAAAGTTAGCCGGAAAAGTCAGGCTGCCGTTAGCGCGGCTGATGGTAACCACTTTATCTTCCAGAGGCTGTCTTAATACTTCCAGAACAGCATGACCGAACTCCGGCAGTTCATCTAGAAAAAGTACCCCGTGATGGCTGAGACTTATCTCTCCGGGCTTCGGCCAGTGACCACCGCCAGCCAATCCTGCGTTGCTTATGGTATGATGGGGCGAACGAAAAGGTCGCTGTCTAATCAAAGGAGTGTCCGAGGGCAGCAGACCACAAACGCTGTAAATCTTGGTGACCTCCAAAGCTTCTTCGGAGTTTAGTGAAGGCAGAATGCCCGGCAGAGCGCGGGCCAGCAGGGTCTTGCCACTTCCGGGAGGGCCGCACATAATGACATTATGACCACCGGCAGCCGCTACTTCTACAGCTCGTTTTACGTGCTCCTGGCCTTTGATTTCAGACATGTCTATACTGGCAGCGATTGAGGGCGCTTCCAGTTTGACGCTAGTGTCCGTTTTATATTCGGGGGCAGGGGTTTCACCGCGCAAATAGGCCACCAACGCCGCCAGTGAGTCGAAAGGCAAGATACGTGTACCCTCGATTAACGAGGCTTCCCGGGCGTCAACTGAAGGCACCACGATATCAGTAAAGCCCTGGTGATGAGCTACTCCTACCATAGGTAGGATACCACTGGTATGGCGAAGTGCGCCGTCCATAGAAAGTTCTCCCAGAAAAACGGTGCGGGTAACATCTGCGGAGATTTGCTCAGTGGCTAATAGAATACCTACTGCCATGGGTAAATCGTAGGCTGGACCTTCTTTCTTGAGATCGGCCGGAGCCAGATTAGCTGCTACGCGGCGCATGGGGAATGTATAGCCGGAATTGCGCACTGCCGCCCGCACCCTTTCACGCGACTCCTGGACAGCCTCATCAGGTAGGCCTACCACAAAAAAGGCTGGGAGACCTGGAGATATGTCCATTTCCACCTGGACCATATACCCTTCCAGTCCGACCACAGCGCAACTGTTTACTTTTGCTAACATTGCTACTATGTTACATGCCCAATACAGTGGTGTCAATCATATTTGTAGATAT
>CAITCX010000482.1 GCA_903890885.1 uncultured Dehalococcoidia bacterium | reverse complement strand
TCAAGAGGCCAAACCATCTCAACCTCAAACTGCTTCTCCTATTACCCCCAAATATAAATGCGGGGTCTGCGGTTATATCTACGATCCGGCAGTGGGTGACATCGATAACGGTATCAAGGCGGGAACGCCCTTCGAGGCCATTAAGGCGGATTGGTCCTGCCCGGTCTGCGGAGCGGATAAGAGCCAGTTTAGAAAGTTGGAATAACCGTATTTCAGGATTATTGAAAATAATATGAGCTTGCGAAAACAACCAAACGCAAGCTTTTATTATTGTTGCTGATTTTGGCTGAAAACGAAGTTAATAAGGGAAATCCAGGTTTTTTGCGGTTGCTGGCTAAATAAATCTAATTTGGGTAAAATCGAACTATGATCGATACATTAAAACTACCCATGGTAGAAGCTTTAGAAACAACATTATCTCCTCTTGAACTTTTCGAATGTATCAAAGGTGATGCCGACAGTTTTTTCCTGGACAGCGCTATGGATCCGCAAAAATTAGGTCGGTATTCATTGATGGGGTATTCTCCCTTTATGATTATTATTTCCCGCGGAGAAGATATCACGATTAAAAAAGCCAGCGGCGAGACAAAATTTAAAGGTAACCCTTTTGAGGAGATAGGCCGCTATCTGGAAAGTTATCATCTGGAAAAAGATGACTTACAACTCCCCTGTAACGGAGGAGCGGTAGGATATCTAAGTTATGATCTCGGTCGCTTGATTGAACGTCTGCCATCCAAAGCTATAGACGATCTGCAACTGCCTGAAAGTCACTTTGGTTTTTACGATATCATGCTGATTTACGATAATCAGGCCAAACTGGCTTACCTGGTATCAACTGGTTTCCCGGAGAATGGCCAATCCTCGAGGGCGGCCAGAGCTAAAGAGAGACTGGATGAATTTAAAAAGAGACTCAAAGTTTTTTCAAGATTGCCAGCCCAAATCAGTGATCATGAAAAAATGGCCGCTCTTAAAAGCAATTTTTCCCATGAAGCCTATGTACGGGCAGTTGAAAAAGCCCGCAGTTATATTATTGAGGGCGATATTTTCGAAGTAAATATTTCCCAGCGTTACGAAACCGAAATCGATGTTACTCCGTTCGAGTTATACCGCCGTTTGCGCAAGGTAAATCCTGCGCCATTTGCCGCATATTTAAATTTTGATGAGGTCGTCATTGCCAGTTCCTCACCGGAGAGATTTCTGCGCTTGCAAGGGGACAGGGTCGAGACCAGACCGATTAAGGGAACCATACGCCGGGGTAAAAACCAGGAGGAAGATGAGTTAAACTCCGCCTGGCTACTGAACAGCGTTAAAGATCGGGCAGAAAATATGATGATAGTTGACTTAGAGCGGAACGACCTGGGCAGGGTATGCCGATACGGCTCTATTAAAGTAACCGAATTGGCCGTTCTGGAAAAGTATCCCTCGGTTTTTCATCTTACCTCTACGGTGGTAGGCCGGTTAAGAAAGGAGGTCACTCGCATAGATTTGTTGAAGGCTACGTTTCCGGGTGGTTCAATTACAGGTGCTCCCAAGATACGCTCAATGGAAATTATCGACGAACTTGAGCCGACACGCAGAAGCCTCTATACCGGCAGCATCGGCTATTTGAGTTTTGATGGCGATCTTGATCTCAATATTATTATTCGCTCCTTTCTGATTAAAGGCAATAAAGCTTACTTCCAGTTGGGCGGTGCGGTAGTCTACGATTCCGATCCCGAAGCTGAATATCAGGAGACTCTGATAAAAGGCCAGGCCTTGTTCAGAGCGCTTAATGAGGAAAGCTAGTTTTATGATACTGGTTATTGATAATTTCGATTCCTTTGTTTATAATTTGGCCCAGTACCTGGGTGAATTGGGAGAGGAACCGCTGGTTGTACGTAACGACCAAATTACACTGGCCGGCATCGACGCAATAGGGCCTTCCCACATTGTCATTTCACCCGGCCCCTGTACTCCACGGGAAGCCGGTATTTCTAACGATGTAGTCCGCTGCTTTGGTGGCAAGGTTCCTATTCTGGGAGTGTGCCTGGGGCACCAGTGCATTGGCGAAATATACGGCGGGAAAGTGACACATGCCCGCTTGCCAATCCATGGAAAAAGCTCTCGGATTTACCATGACGGAAAAAGAATATATGCGAATATACCCAATCCATTCGAGGGGGGGCGTTATCATTCATTGGTCGTAGAACTCGATGAGTTAGCCACACAATTGGAAATTACGGCTTCCAGCAACGGAGTTATAATGGGAATACGTCACCGTGTGTATACGGTAGAAGGTGTCCAGTTTCACCCTGAATCAATCATGACAGGCGCCGGACACCAGATTTTAAAAAATTTTCTGGCATACCGCTATGGAGAATGGTCCGAGAATTAAAAATGGATGAAATCGTATATTTAAATGGATCCTTTTTGCCTTTAAGTGAAGCTAATATTTTGGTCAACGATTATGGCTTCTTATATGGATACGGCATTTTTGAAACTATGAGGGCATATAAAGGTAAAGTATTCCGCCTCGATGATCATCTTAAACGCCTTAATACATCAGCAGAAAAATTGGGAATAGCTGTAAAGATTGCAACCATAAAAGAGGCAGTTGGTGAAACCATCAGTGCAAATCAGCTTTCGGAAGCCCGGGTACGCGTGTATGTTACCTCAGGAGAAGGAGGCACTGTCCCGGATGTTCAGTCTTGTAAAAATCCAACCCTTCTCATTAAAGCAGTTAACTATACTCCTTTTTCAGCAGAAGTGTACGAAAAAGGTTACAAGGTAATTATTTCGGCTTTTCATCGCAGCAGTCGGTCTGTGTTGGCTGGCATGAAGACCGCCAATTACATGGAAAGTCTACTTATCCGGAAGGAAGCCCTGGATTCTGGTTGTCAGGATGCAATAGTTCTGAATGAGAAAGAAAGGGTGGCTGAAACTGCTAGTAGCAACATTTTTATTGTTGACGATAATCAGTTAAAAACCCCCCACCTGGAAACAGGCATCTTACCCGGAATCACCAGAGCGGTCGTTTTAAAGCTAGCGGTTGAAAGCGGCATAACAGTAATGGAGACCAATATTATCCCCTCAGAAATGTTTTCAGCCGCAGAGGTTTTTATAACCAATTCGATAATGGAACTGATGCCGGTAACAGCGGTGGGCGATAAGATCATAGGTACCGGTAATCCTGGAAGGATCACGAGAATTTTAACGGCAGGCTATCGAGCACTAGTCAACAAAGAGATCCACTAAGGCCTCTCTTCTTTGCATTGTATCCCCATTTTCAGCTACAATTTCTTAGTGGCTTGAGGTACTTTTAGTGTTCAATAGTATGTTGATCTGGTATTTCGGGTTTGATTAACGAGGAGAAAGGTTTAATGGCTGAAGCGAATTTAAATAAAGTGACAATGGATAAAATCGTATCCCTGTGCCGCCGGAGGGGATTCGTATTTCAGAGCAGCGAAATATACGGTGGCCTGGCCAGTTGCTGGGATTTTGGTCCGCTGGGTGTGGAACTCAAGCGTAATATCAAAGACGCCTGGTGGAAGGACATGGTGCAAAGCCGTGATGACATGGTGGGAATCGAGACCTCTATTTTGATGCATCCTCAAGTCTGGGTAGCCAGCGGCCACATCAAGAACTTTCATGATCCCCTGGTAGAATGTAAAGCCTGTCAGAAGAGGTGGCGAGCAGATGAGCTAACCGAGCAGAAATGTCCAGCTTGCGGTGGTGAATTAACAGATCCCCGCCAGTTTAATATGATGTTCAAGACTTTTATGGGTCCGGTAGAGGATACCGCTGCCGTGGTTTACCTGAGGCCGGAAACCGCCCAGGGCATGTTCGTCAACTTTCAGAATGTGGTCACATCTAGCCGTAAAAAGCTGCCTTTCGGTATCGCCCAGACCGGACGGTCTTTCCGCAACGAGATCACTACTGGTAATTTTATCTTCCGCGATCGTGAATTTGAACAGATGGAGATTGAGTATTTTGTAAAACCAGGCACTCAGGAAAAGTGGTTTGAATACTGGGTCAATGAGCGTTTCAACTGGTATTTGAAAATGGGCATAAAAAAAGAACATCTTATGCTGCGCCAGCATTGCAAAGAAGAGTTGGCTCATTATGCTCTGGCCTGCTCTGATATCCAATTTCTCTTCCCCATGGGCTGGGGCGAGTTGGAAGGTGTTGCCAGTCGAGGCGATTATGACCTCACCCAGCATTCCAACGCGTCAGGAAAAACCCTGAATTATAACGACGATGAGACCAAAGAACATTATTTACCCTATGTGATTGAGCCGTCAGCCGGAGTTGACCGCGGAGTTTTGGCTTTTCTTTGCGATGCATATGATGAGGATACGGCCGATGGCGAGGAGAGAGTTATCCTGCGCTTCAACCCACGCATTGCACCGGTCAAAGCTGCCATACTGCCTCTGAGTAAAAAGGAGCCATTAGCCAGCCTGGCCCGTTCAATATTTAACGATCTGCGTTCAAATTGGGTTGTTCAATATGATGATACCCAGAGCATCGGTCGCCGGTACCGCCGCCAGGATGAAATAGGCACGCCATTCTGTGTGACAGTAGACTTCCAGTCGATTGAAGACAATCAGGTTACCGTACGCGAGCGCGATAGTATGACTCAGATTCGTATCCCTATATCAGCGCTTAAAGCAACACTGGCAGCCAAGCTGGCAGGAGAACCTATCACTGAGGGTTCAGTAGCCTGGAAATCCGGAGAAATTGCTCAAGCTTAAAAATGAAAATCATCCATTTCGCTGATTTGCACCTGGGAGTTGAAACGTACGGGCATGTCAATCCGGAAAGCGGCCTGTCTTCACGCCTGGAGGACTTTTTGCAGGCGCTGGACAGATTAGTAGATTGTGCCCTGGCTGAAAAAGTCGATTTGGTGCTTTTCTGCGGTGATGCCTATAAAACTCGCGAGCCTTCCCAGACCCAGCAACGAGAGTTCGCCAGGCGGATCAAACGACTTTCTGAGGGCGGCATTCCGCTTTTTATGGTGACTGGCAACCACGATTCGCCAAATGCTTTAGGCCGGGCCACAGCAACCGAAATTTTCGATACTCTTGCCGTCCCTAATGTTTATGTGGCCAGTAGACCGGGTATTCACATTATCCCTACTCCCTCAGGAGAACTTCAGATCGCTGCCTTGCCATGGGCCCGCCGTAGTGCCTTACTAGCTCGTGAAGATACCAAAAATCTGGATTTTGCCCAAATTAACGAGCGTTTGCAGAAAGTCCTGACCGGAGTCATAGCTCAACAGGTTGAGAAAATCGACCCTGGTCTGCCTACAATCCTGGCTGCCCATGTCTGGGTTCTCAATGCCAAACTCGGCACGGAGAAATCCATGTCCATTGGGCAGGAACATATGCTTTTACTCAGTAGTATTGCCAATCCGATTTTCGACTATATAGCACTGGGTCATATTCACAGAGGGCAATCCCTTAACGAAATGCCGCCCGTGGTGTATTCCGGAAGTCTGGAAAGACTGGATTTCGGGGATGAAAACGATGAAAAAGGGTTCTACCTGATCGAGATCCTTGTAGATGCAAGTACGAAAAAGCGGAAAACTACCTATGAATTTCGTCCAATTAAAGCCCGCCGTTTTTTCACACTGCATGTAGATATCCAGGAGACGGACTTAGAACCTAACAATGAAGTTTTTTTGAAGATCATGGACAATCTGGACAATATTAAGGATGCCATTGTACGGTTGGAAATTTCTCTGCCATCAGCTCTCTCCACCAGGCTGCGCGATAACGAAATTCATAGCATGGCCAAACAAGCTTACTTCCTGAATATCACCCGCGAAGTCCGGCGGGAGACACGGCTGCGCCTGGGGCACAGCGCTATTGAAAGAATTACCCCGGCAGAAGCTCTGAAGGCCTTTCTGGACAGCAAATATCCGGCAGAGAGAGCAGAAGTGCTTTTTACAGAAGGACAAAAGCTAATCCAGGAACAGAAAGCTAAAGGGTGAAATATAATTCACATTAGAGATACCTGGCGAATTTACCTTTAACATTTTAACGCTTCAGAACTTCAGCGATAGTAACCCCGATTACGGACAATACCAGCACTATCAGAAAAACGTAGATCGCCCAGCGTACCAGACCCTGCTTATTCCATAACAGCCGGTCCAACCATTCGCGGCGTCGGGCTGCAGTTTGCTGTGTTTTCTGCTCGGCTGTATCGCGTTTGAATTGTTTTCTGACCAGATCCAATCGTTTCTTTACCTGAGCATCGTAAGGCTGATGTTCTTGCATACTAACTATCTTAACCCATTCAGAGGAAAACGCAACAACTTTATTACCTATATATCAACCGTTTGAAGAATATTTTCTACTTCTGGAAGTTGAAGATATTAGAGATGGTCTGTTTCTCCGGGGTTACAGCAGTAATATAGAGGTCGACCAAAGGGACGTGCGGGTCAAATTTAGTACCGTCGTCTTTGGCAAATTCTGATAGCTCCGGACTGTACTCAGCAAGCGGCAATAGCGAGGGCGTATTAAGTTTATAGTCAGTATTTAGCAATAACCGGACGTCTTTCCATTCATAATCACTGGTATTTGTTAAATAGATTCGATCGCCTTCATTTTTAACATTTCCGCTTAAACGTGAATAATGAAAATCATGAAATGACAACAATGCGGTCATACAGAGTA
Organism: uncultured Dehalococcoidia bacterium; assembly: GCA_903890885.1. GTDB lineage: Bacteria > Chloroflexota > Dehalococcoidia > Dehalococcoidales > UBA3254 > UBA3254. The sequence continues at coordinate 3,489 of CAITCX010000482.1, read as the reverse complement.
TCAAAGCCAGGCCAATCAGCCCCATAATCAAAGGCAACCTGGATAGTTGATCGCTTTGCTTGATTGAAACAGAATGTGATTGGATCATCTGCATTTCCTCTTATTGTAATGGGCCTATTACAATCTTGTCTAAGATGAGACAATAACCCTGAATGTCTATTCCTTTATCAATATGGCGTTTACCGTGTGATCAGATCCGGTATCTACAATGTCTCGCTTAACGCTTTGATAGCCTGTTTTGATGACTTCTATAGTGGTTGGGTAATCTTCAGTGATCTGCCCTAAGGAGATGAGTAATTTAAATTCGCCTTTGGCATTAGTAACCTCGTTGGAATAAAAGGTGTTTGTTTTAATCTTTCCGTAGCAGCGCACTTCAGCGTCTTTAAGAGGTTGTAAATCTACGTCCGTGGGCAGGTCCTCATTAAGTAAACCCTGGTAAGTATAACCTTTGTGGTAAATACGACTGCGGGTTCCAGCAGGAGGATTGATCCATTCATAGACTTTGCCTCGTATAATGACCTGGCGATCGCAACCCATACCCAACGAGATCAAAACAAAGAGCAGAATCAATATTGTTAATAGCTTTGTTTTCAGCATATTTATATAAAAACTAACCAGTTGGCTATTTTCATAGCATATCCTATCCGTCTTTAGATGACAAATAGAAACTATATTTCGATCGGCCTAAATTACGATGCAATAAGAGGGACGCTAATAAATATTAGCCTCAATTAATGTACTTGATTAATTCGCTTTCACCTTTATAGCGATTTTGGTTGCACCTATTGACATATCGTATAAAATACATTATCGTTCCTAATCAATAGGAGGTGCAGTATGCAAGCATATTGTGTTAAATGCCGAGCCAAGAAGGAAATGAAGACCCCGAAGGCCATCGTTATGAAAAACATGAGGCCTGCTACCCAGGGTATTTGCCCGACCTGCGGGACCAAAATGTTCAGGATCGGCAAGGCCAAATAACCTTATCTGCGCCGTATTAAAAAAGCGAGGCCTGATGTCCGTTGTGCGTATTTGGTTTTTCGCCAAATGATTTTACTACGCTGACTGGACTTTGAGACCTTGATAACAGCCGAAAAAGTAGGCATATTCTATTATTTGCTCTCCTGAGCAAATATCTTGTTGGGTTGTCTTTGAAAGCCTCCGCCTCTGAAAGCTTTCGGGTATCAGTCAGCCCATCTTAAGTATTTTATTCCAAAGTTTAAACGACTTTGTAGCACCTTAAAACTATTTGTCGCTGGCTGAAACGGTGTGCTATGATAGTCTTATTATGAAGCTTTTTTTAAATGCCCAGTGAGGATGGTATTATTATGGGGAAAACTTTAGCTGAAAAAATATTAAGCAATTCCTCAGACACTGATGCCAAAACTGGCGATATCGTGATATCTAAAGTCAATCTGGTTTTTGTTCAAGATACCACCGGCCCTCTTACCGCCCGCCAATTTATGGAGAGCGGCATAAAAGAGGCGGCCCAGCCGGAGAAAACTATTTTGTTTATAGACCATGCTGCCCCCAGTCCTCAATCGGCGCTGTCCAATGATCAGATGTTTCTTCGCCAGTTTGCCCGCCAGACCGGTGTCAAGCTTTCGGATGTGGGTGAGGGCGTCTGTCACCAGATTGTGGCAGAAAATTATGCCAAACCGGGTGATATAATAGTAGGGGCTGATTCTCACACCGTCATGGCTGGCGGTCTGGGCGCTTTTGCTACCGGTATGGGTTCCTCGGATGTGGCGATCGCTATGGCCTTGGGAAAGACCTGGTTCAGGGTGCCGGAAACTTTCAAAATACAACTGGTCGGCGATTTCTGTATGGGGGTTTATGCCAAAGATTTGATATTGCACCTTATAGGTAAGATAGGCGCTGATGGCGCTACCTACAAGTCGCTGGAGTTTGCTGGGGAAGCTGTAGACCGCATGCCCGTCAATGACCGGCTGACAATTTCCAATATGGCAGTAGAGGCCGGAGCCAAAGTAGGCCTGTTCCAATCAGATAAATTGACCCGTGACTACCTTGAAGCACGAGGCAGAGTTCATGATTATCAGCCGCTGGCGGCGGACTCCTATGCCGTTTATGAACAAACTATTGTTGTTGATCTGAATCAGCTTGAACCGACAGTGGCCAAACCACACACTGTGGATAATACCGCGACAGCCCGCTCTTTGAAGGGCACAAAAATCCAGCAGGTCTTTATTGGCACCTGCACAAACGGGCGGGTGGAAGATATGGCCCTGGCAGCTTCCATTTTAAAAGGCAGAAAACGTCATCCGGAAACCCGTTTGATAGTTGGCCCGGCCTCCAAAGCTGTCTTGCTGGAAGCCATAAAGAAGGGTTATATTTCTACCTTGATTGAGGCAGGAGCTATTATTTTGCCTCCTGGCTGCGGAGCCTGTTTGGGATTGCATCAGGGTGTGTTGGGCAACGGGGAAACCTGTCTTTCTACTGCTAACAGGAATTTCAAAGGCCGCATGGGGAATCCTGACTCTTTCATCTATCTGTCCAGCGCGGCTACGGCGGCAGCCACCGCTATTTGCGGCGAAATAACTGATCCACGAGAGGTACTCTAAATGTTGAAAGGTAAAACTTTTAAGTTTGGTGATAATATTTCCACGGATTTAATCGTCCCAGGCAGGCTGGCCGGCCTGCGCAGCAACCTGCCTGAACTGGCCAAACATGTCCTGGAAGATGCCGACCCGACCTTCGCTTCTAAAGTGAAAAAGGGCGATTTTGTAGTTGGCGGTAGCAATTTCGGTCTGGGTTCCAGCCGGGAACATGCGCCGCTGGTCATTAAAATGGCCGGCGTCAGCGCCATTTTGGCGAAATCGGTGGCGAGAATTTTTTTTCGTAATTCGATCAATCAAGGATTGCCGATATTAATTTGCGAAACGTCCTTAATAGATGAAGGAGATGAGCTGGAAGTAGACCTGGCGGCAGGGAATATCCAGGACCTCACCAACGGGCGCAGTCTCACTTTCGGCAAGATCCCGCCGGTTATGCTCAACATTCTCAATGAAGGAGGCCTGCTGCCTTATATCAAAAAGTACGGTGATTTTAAATTGTAGCACGGGAGTTTAACAATATGGTGTATACTGTTACCCTTATCCCCGGAGACGGCACCGGGCCCGAAGTTACCACGGCTGCCCGGCGGGTGCTGGAAGCTACCGGGTTAAAATTTGAATGGGAAATCGCCGAAGCCGGCGCCGGTGTTATGGAAAAATACGGTACCCCACTGCCGGATTCAGTAATCGAGTCCATAAAAAAGAACAAAATAGCCTTGAAAGGCCCCGTTACAACGCCTATTGGGGTGGGTTTTCGCAGCGTCAATGTAGCGCTGCGAAAGAAGCTGGACCTTTATGCCTGTCTGCGTCCCTGCCGCATCTATCCTGGCGTCCCCACCCGCTACAAAGATGTGAACATCATTGTTGTCCGGGAAAACACGGAAGACCTCTATGCCGGTATTGAATTTGAAAAGGG
>CAITCX010000481.1 GCA_903890885.1 uncultured Dehalococcoidia bacterium | reverse complement strand
CACATGGGGCATCTTGATCGCCAACCTGGCCTCTTTTTTGTTGAATCAGAAAACGACCAGCAGGTCCGCAGAACCAGCCATTGCCAATATTCAGGACAGATTAAGCAATCTGGATAATATGACAAAAAAGGAACTGCTTTCTTTGAAAGGCTCGATCAATGCCCTGATAGATGACTCCCTGAGTAAACAGACAACCTTAATAGAAGCAGATGAGAACTGTAGCAAAAAGACCGGTCATTCGTAAGGTTGACTAACCTGAATTGGGTTTCAGGCGAGGATTTTTAAGACTGCTCTGGCATTGGCAGTAGTTTGGCTTGCGACTTCTTCTACGGACAGCTTTTTAATATCAGCCAAAACCTGCAGAGTTAACAGGGTATAGGCCGGTTCGTTGCGTTTACCCCGGTACTGCTGTGGTGGCAAAAAGGGGCAATCGGTCTCCAGCACCAATTTATCCAGTGGGATGTCCCGGATGATCTCCCGAAATGACAGTGACGACGGATAGCCGATGTAACCACCCAAAGCCAGGTAAAAACCCATTTCGATATAAGATTGGACGGCAGTTAAATCCCCGTTAAAACAGTGGATAATCCCCTCGGGACCAACCGTGGCTGATTCTGACGACCATCGACTTAATATTCCCAGCATGTCCTGGACAGCCTGGCGGCAGTGGATAATGATCGGAAGCCCGGTTTTATTTGCCAGTTCTAACTGCCAGGCAAAAACCCTTAACTGGGCGTCTCTGGAAGAAGTGTTGCGGTAAAAATCCAAACCCATTTCGCCCAGTGCCACCACCCTGGGACTTTTTGCCAGAGTCTCCAGTTGGGAAATATCTTCTTGGGTCGCCCCTTCCGCATCATGGGGATGTATGCCCACTGCAGCGTAAACCCCGGGGTAACGTTGGGCTAACTCTACCGCCTGGCGGCTTGATTTAAGATCAATACCAATGGTCAAGATAGTTTTAATTCCGGCCTGTGCGGCCCTGGCCAGGACTACCTCAAGATCTGAATTGAATTCAGACATATCCAGATGGGCATGGGTATCTACGACATGTAAATCCAAGGTTATTCCTTTCAAACGCAATTCAAAATACCAGAACTTCTCATTAAGATTATAACCACGTGTTTAACCCGACAACAAACACAAATAGAAAAGATAAGCTGATAAATATCCTGATTAATGAAGCATAACAGCTGGTTTAGCCAGCCAAAGTGCTGGATTCAGAATCTGAAGTTTCTGTGTTTGCCGATTCTCCAGCGGCCTCAGGCTCCTCTACGGTTTGTTCCGGGGAATATCTCGGCAGCGGTTCGTTAACATATCTCTGGATAAAGGCCCAAACCGCCGATCTTAATTCAGGCGTCACTTCCTCAGTATTTATATTGTGATCGCGGGAATAGTCGATGATAAAACGTTTGACGGCCGATTTTAACTCAGGCGTCACTTCGATCGGCTTAACCATTTCACGAGGGGGAGCTTCCTGCTGCTGGTATGAAAGGGCCTGATGAGCGGTTGAAGGAGGATGATAGGTTGGATTGGAGATAACAGTTTCCAGGTGTTCAGCCACCCGGGCTAAACTTTTAATGGCACTGGTATGGCTGGCAATATGCTGGGCGTATTCAGACATGGCCGAGGCAAAGCTGTTCATGGACTGGGTCACCTGGCCGGACATGCCATCCAGTTTAGTCTCCAGTTGTTTCTGGGAGTCGATGAACTCCGTATTGGAAACCCCCACCAGCGAACTACGTAACTTTTTAGCATTGGTCTCCAGCCAGACACTATTGGAATAAAACAGAAAAAGCAATATAAGGCCAACCAGGAAGAATTTACCCTGGCTGCTCTGAGAGAACATGACCAGATAACCTACCACGGGGACTGATAACCTCTCCCGGCCAACCAAATTACTACCCGGAGTCATAAAAGGATCATCTGAAGTGTTGTAGTCACCTTTGGTCCTGAATAAAAATTTATCTACAGATGATTCGATCCTAACCACCCTGTGACAAATTGTAGGAGGATAACCGTATTTTTCCTGAAAAACTGTAGATACCTTGAAAACGATAATATCACCGACTTGAATCTGGTCAGGTGCTACATTGTTAGAGAAAATCAAATCACCCCGTGATAAAACTGGCTCCATACTGTTGCTGGCTATCGATAGGAACGGAGGGGCAACGTTAAGATACACAAAAAGGCCGCCGAGAGCGACAATCCAGAGAGCATGTTTAACCCACTTCAGGTTAATTTGCTTGTGACTTATCGCCCCTAGCAGCCTTTTTAACTTTTCCATTATATGTATTTAAGCTCACAAATTGAGTTCTAAACAGGCTGAACCTCTAGAAAAAAAGCAGGTGAAAGTTCGCCGCCGGCAGCATTTGTGTCAATACAATAATAGCTACCACCATCAACGCTAATGCAGTACTCCAAATCACCTGTCAGAATAAAGCTTACGTTGCCGTTATTAATAGTAAGATACATTGTATCAACAATCGCGTCGCCATTTGCCATAGTAGCCTGAACCCACGGATCGTCGGGATCTGCTAGTACACGCTTCCAGACATTGACCTTCATCATTAAATTGCTATAATTTTTCTGTAATTCATTTGGGTTGGTTAAATACAAAGTAACAAGAATATCACCTGTATAGTCAGTGGTATTCAAATAGTAAACGTCACCTCCAGTAATTGCCCCTGCTTGTTCTATTACTGGCGTCCAGGTAGGAGCCACATGTACATATGGACCACTCCCTGTTGAATTCTTGAGTTTGATACTAGTGGCAACCCCCGCGATGCCGCTAACATCATCTGATGCATATCCAGTTATACCACCAGCTGTAATGGTAACAGAAGTAGCGGCTGTATTCCTGGCGAAAGTGATCGCGGTAGCTGATAGCAGCACCAATAATGCGATCAAAAAGATCATTCCTTTTTTCATGGTAGTACACCCTCCTCATAACCAGCTACACACGGTAGTGAACCTTTCCCAATACTCTAAAGCAACAACAACGTGTTTCATACACTGTCAGCATGCATTCTTTCTGCGTTTTTATACCTATTTGCTGTACATTGAATCCGCTAGAAACTTAAGACACATACGTGTCTAGCAGGAAAACCAGAGGAAGTCGATCTTACGACGGTTAAATCGATTGGAGTTTTGTGGTGAAGGCACTATTGAAATATTCGTTTTACTCGAGAGGTAAGCACCCTTCTTAGAGTTTTGAGGAGTAAGCCGCCGTGATTATCGAAAGAAACATT
>CAITCX010000480.1 GCA_903890885.1 uncultured Dehalococcoidia bacterium | reverse complement strand
CACCTCTACCAGGTTACCGCAATGTGGACAGATAGCTTTCATATTTTGTAGTCCCATTTACCGGTGGCTTGAAACTGACAGCCACCCGCAATATTGAATGGCACCTGCAGTCCATTGGGGTCTATCGATTTTTGCGCCCAAGATTTGCCTTTCACTATTCTGAGGATTCCTTTATCCAGGCTTAAATATAATTTCGGCTTCTCTAAGCCAAACTCCTGGCCTCTCCCATAAATAGCACCAACTTTTTTCTGAAGGGCCAAAACTAGTAAACCAGTACCCAACTTATGGCTGATCGCTGTCAGGTGTTCGTTTACCTGATAAAGCTCGGTGGTCATTTCCAGATAATCAACGACATTTACACAGTCTGGCCGGATGACATCCGCGAAATCGGCAGCCCGTTCGATAGCTTCAAACTTCCAATCGTTAATATCCATGCCGGGAAACTTATCGAGCCGGTCCCGCAGCTCCACTTCTCCCATTTCGGAGCAAAAGTAATAAATTGGATACTGGTCTTGATTTAAGTAGATGAAGTTGAGCATCATGGCAGTTTTGCCGGCGTTGGGACTGCCAGCTATTACGGCAATATTCCCTGGGAAAAGATTTACATACTTCTCGACGCCCAAAGGCCATTTTATGGGGAGAACGCCCGCCGTATTGGCGGTTTTAAAATTGAGGGTGGTTATCCTGGTATTAACATAGCGGAACTGCTTGTTTATCTTGGCATGAGGCTCGATGATGCCCTTTTCCCGTAATCGTAAGAGTATTTTACGCCGGTTCTCTTTGTCGTTAGATGATTGTATTCCTAAATCCTTGTCCAGCTCCGCGGTATCCCACCATCCGGTAGTCCCCTCTGCCCAGTTCACGATTCTTTTAGATAAGGCATCAGAACGGGACATTTCGCTGGCCTGACTTGGCAAGCTGGGTGTCCCGCTTTTTGTCCCGTTTTTGTCCCGTTCGAGCGTGGCTTTTTCTGTCCCGTTCGTATATACACGTACATAATTACTAAGAGAACCATCCGGACTGTACCGGGAGACGCTCCTGGCAATAGCTTTGACTTCATTTTCAGGTAATGGTGGTTGACATTCTAACTCGTTGGTTTTTAGTAGAGCCGCCTCGATGGCTTCTTCGGCCATGCCCCGCCTGCGCATCGTACCGGCTAAACTAGTAAGGGTCTGATTCCTCTGACCTGCTGGTATTGGCTGGCTACCTGGCAAAGCTCCTTGCTGAGAAGGTTGCTTTTTAATGGCAAGTTCTAATAACCAGGCTGGAGCTAGTGCTATAGGAGCATTATCTATTATCTCGTACCGGCTACCACTCTCGTGCAAACTGGGGGGAGCCACAATATAACCGCCATTGGCTCTTAAATCTACACCTGAATATCCCGCAAATTTAACGGTATTCCTGACATCGATCCCATTGGGATTGCGGTAAATTAAGTGAAGGCCTCCGCCGCCTGTTCGGTGTGTCCGGGTCTGAAGAAAAGGACCATGCTCTGCCTCCATTTTAGCCTTACTATCGAAGCCTCCGTGTTTGGTATCAAAAT
>CAITCX010000479.1 GCA_903890885.1 uncultured Dehalococcoidia bacterium | reverse complement strand
GTAGATATGGCAGTGGGTATCATCATTGGTATTGCCTTCGGTCTTATCGTTAGCTCCGTTGTGAAAGACATTATCATGCCTCCCATCGGCCTGGCTCTGGGAAATGTAGACTTTCAAAACCTTTTCGTGGTACTTAAAAACGGCGCTGCCCCCGGGCCCTACGCATCGCTGGCAGCAGCTCAGACAGCCGGTGCTGTCACCATCAACTACGGCGTCTTTATCAATACTGTAATTAACTTCCTTATTATAGGAGCTGTTCTCTTTTTCCTGGTTGTTCGGCCGATTGCTAAAATGAATGCCAAAAAGGTAGCTCCCGCGGCCCCGACCGTTCCCACCGTTAAGGAATGCCCCTATTGTTTTTCCTCTATTCCCATCAAGGCCACCCGTTGCCCCAACTGTACCTCTGAATTGAAAAAATAAAATATATTTATACAACAAAACAGGGGCGGCTACGCACGTAGCTGTCCCTGTTGTTCTTTAACTGATATTAACTGGGTTATTTTACCCCGTTTCGACTATAAAAGATAAAAACACAATAGGAATAATATAACACCTGCGCTCCGGGTAGGTATTTTTTCACCAGATTATCGATCTCTTCTTTATCAATCGGATCGCCCATTTCAAACACTGTGATAGGCACTTGTTTAATAGGCTCTCTGATGAAAACCCTGGGATAGTTTTCAACAATCGTTTTTATACAGGCTTCGCGGTCCTTCAGATGATGCAGAACACCCCACATCACCGCCAGTTCCCCCTTGGGCAATCCAGCCTCCAGATCCATTATGCAGGCATCCACCCCTTTACGGCAGGCCCGGTGAACCAGAGAGGGATAAACATCGAACCCTCGAAGCTTCTTAGCTTTGAAAACCTGCCCTAAGAGTTGGGTGACGCGTCCGTCTCCGCAGCCCAAATCGTCCAATTCTCTATTTAAAAATTCCGGTGGAATTCTGCTTGAAATCCACTTGATTTGGTCTCTAATAGGCTGACCAATATAGAGACTGGTGCCGAAAAGATCATAAATAATTTTCTGGAACTTGTTGACTATCATGTAACTCCCAGAAATCCTAGTATTTTTTCAAACAACCCTTTTAGGACAGATACACCAAAAAATCCGATGTAGGCAATCACCAGGGCTTTTAAGAGATTGCCAAATGTGCACATAATGAAAAACTTAATGGCCTTAAAACGTGTTGCTCCCATGGCAATTGCCATCGGTGCAAAAGCCGGATTCAGTAAAGCAGACATCATAAAAACCACGATAGAACCTTGTTTATGTGCCAACTGATTAAATTTCGACATGAATTTATTTGTAATTGTATTCTGGGCACGTTCATCGGTACTAAGATCTTTAAATTCAGGAAATAGTCGCCTGCCTCCTTTCCCTACTAAAAAAACCAGAGTACCACCCGCCCCGGCCCCAATTCCACCAGACAAACCTACTAAAACTGGCTGCCAAAGACCGTAGGTGGGTTGGTTGGCCATCGCAAAAATAATTAGAAGATACGAAATAGGCGTGGGAATACTACTTCCAGCGATAAAGGCAATTACAAATATGCCTACCATCCCCCATTTTTCAAGTTCGCCGATTTCTTTCCAGTATCGGAGCATTAGCCAGATGCAAATGATAGTAGTGATAACCGCAACGCCGGTGAACAAAATATATTTAGTGCGTGCGTTTATCTCTTTTGCCTCCCACGGGTGATCCGGGAATGGCTATCATAATTTATCATGTCTTTTGCTTGTTAAACACTATTTCATCAGTCCCCAGGTCTGCCAGGATAATATCTCCTTCT
>CAITCX010000478.1 GCA_903890885.1 uncultured Dehalococcoidia bacterium | reverse complement strand
TAACTACTAATTTAAATAAAGTCCAATTTTATTCCAGGTAGCGATAGATCAACCCATGTTTTGTGCCCGTACTCGGCTGCAGTAAATTCACGTTAAGGCTCTTACTATAGCCTGCTGACAATGTACTTAATTATTTTATTTCATGTTTTCAGAGAGCCTGTCGAAAAACCCTTTTTAAAAGTCAACCGCTTCTGTAAAACGACGTTTTCTGTAAATTATTGAGTAGTATTTAGTGGATATTGACTTTGCTTCTTTGTTTCTGACCGCTGCCCTCAGGCCGGGGCATATCCGAAGTTGGCTATCTTCTCTATGTTGTGAACCATACAGTACAGCAGCCACTGGATGTTCACCTTCAGCTTACCTCTGAGCGTAAACCGGTCAAGCCGCTTTTGAATACGGATATTGCCAAATACCGGTTCTACAATCCCGATACGACGCGGGTAAATCTGCCGGCCTGGCTCACTGTCTATTTTAGCTGCCATCTCGCGTGAATAGTTCCTGCCGGCTGCACCTATAGGAACGTTTAATGTTTTAGCTTTTATATTGTTCATCCTCTTACGAATACATTTGTCCCATACTTGACAGTCTTGGCAATCGCTGGCTTCTGCACGATACTGCCGATAAAGCGTATTGTCTTGTTTGACACTGCGGCATTTCAATCTCAGTCTCTTGCTACCCGGACATTCCCATTGATCGGCTGTCGCATCATAGGTAAAGTCTTCCAGCAAAAATTTCTTCCGCCTCGTTTTGCGTTCTTCATCTCGTGAGGAAAACCGCGGGTCCCGTGTCCGGTAATTCCTGTCCGGGATATAGGCATCAATTCTCTCTTCCTCACACTTCCGTATGCTGGCATTGCTGTGATACCCGGTGTCTGCTGTTAATATCGCCCCCTTGAAATAATCCACAGGCTTGCCCATGCTCTGCAGCCTTTCTTTGGCCCCATCCAGTACCGGCTCCACATGTAGGTAATCCTGCCCATGGCCGTATGCTTCTGCGTGTACAATTACCTGGTGCTTCGCATCAACCAGCGCCTGTGCGTTATAACCCTGTACGACCCCGTGAGAGCTGTGCAGGGTGGCCGATTCGTTATCGGTCACGTTGCTCCTTCGTTCTTTGTACTGCCGCCCCTGTTTGGGCTCATTGTCCTGTAAAAACTTCTCTATCACCGCCGCTTTTTTCTGCAGGCGCTCTATATGTCGCTGCCGTCTTTCTTTTGCGGATTCATCTATTCCTTCCTTTTGATCTTGTTCTATGTGCTTTTCCAAAAGCTGCCCGACCAGGCTTTCTATCTTCACTTTCTTTTTCTGCAAATCAGCCATCTTCCCGCTCCATCGCATGGATGCGTTTGATGGAAGTTTCAACCCGTCCAGTGCAAATTCACTGCCGCCCAATAGGCCCAGCTCTTCACACACCAGCAGCACACTGCTGAACAAACCCTGTATCTCATCTTTCATCGTGGATACAAAAGCGGCTATCGTACTGTGGTCCGGCTGCTGACCGCAGGTCAGGGCCATGAAAATAACGTTTTCTTTGCAGGCCTTTTCTATCTTCCTGGAGTGGACGACCCCACGGGAATATGCCAGCAGTACGACCTTTAACAGTATCTTAGGATCATAGGCACTGCGACCGGTCTCATCATTGTTGTACCGCTTGTCAAATTGCGACAAGTCCAGCCGCTCTTCCACCAGGGTGTTGATCGCAAATTCAAGCGTTCCCGGCATGAGCTGATCGGACAGGCTTACTGGCAGCAACACGGTTTGGGAGTAATCATAGGGCTTGTATTTTGCCATAGCTGCTTTCCTCTTGCGGTGATTTTGCTATGGCACCACTATATCACAAACCACTTGATGTTGGGTGAAACTCAGGGGGTTTTTCGACAGGCTCAAATGTAACATGAACTTTGATAAAAATGGCCTGGACACTATTT
>CAITCX010000477.1 GCA_903890885.1 uncultured Dehalococcoidia bacterium | reverse complement strand
GCTTCTATAGAAAGATCGATAGCGTAGATTTTCACCTGAGGCAAGACAACCGCCAGGCTAACTGAGATTGCTCCGGAACCACAACCTATATCTGCCAGGACGATCGAGTGGTGCTCGTTGCAGAAATCGATAGCTTCTTCTACCAGCAGCTCGGTTTCGGGTCTGGGAATCAGCACCCTGCAGTCAACAAAAAAATCCAGTCCGTAAAATTCCCTTGTATTGATGATGTAGGCCAGGGGCTCACCCTGCAACCGCCGTTTTGTCCATTCGTCCAGTATCCTCTCTTTGGCGGTGTCAAACTCAATATTGAGGTCAAGGTATAACTGGGCACGGGTCAGGTTGAGGATATACCGCAGCAAAACCTCGCTTTCGAGAGCCGGGTTTTCGACGTCCTTTAAACTGGCAAGCCTATCTCGCGTTTGATCCAGGACCTTTTTAAGGATCAAGTTACTTACTGTTCTGTCCCGCTGACCGATTGCAGACGGAAATAGGCGGTCAAAGCATCGATGATGTCATCGATATTGCCTTCCATACTGCCTGGCAGGTTATGGAAGTTCTGGCCGATGCGGTGATCGGTAATGCGGTCCTGGGGGTAATTATAGGTGCGGATTTTCTCAGCACGTTCTCCGGTGCCCACCTGAGAACGGCGTTCCTCACCGATAGATTCCTCCTGCTTGCGCCGTTCGGCATCCAGCAATCGGGAGCGCAGAACGGTCAGGGCTTTCTGGCGGTTTCTGAGCTGGGACCTCTCATCCTGGCAAACCACCACCACCCCGGTTGGTAAGTGGGTGATGCGCACGGCGGTAGCCACTTTATTGACATTCTGGCCGCCAGCGCCACTGGCATGGAAAATGTCTACCCTCATGTCTTCTGGCTTTATATCTATATCTACTTCATCTGCCGCTGGCATCACCACAACCGTTGCTGTGGAGGTGTGAATTCTGCCGGAGGCTTCGGTAACTGGAACACGCTGCACTCGGTGAACACCACGCTCATATTTCAGGCGGCTAAAAGCGCTCTTGCCCTTGACTTCATAAACAATTTCCTTGTAACCGCCCTCGCCACCTACGCTGACGTCGATAACTTCGATGCTCCAGCGTTTGGTTTGGGCATACCGGGAATACATGCGAAAGAGATCGGCCGCAAACATAGCTGCCTCATCTCCGCCCGTGCCCGCGCGGATTTCCATAATGACATCCTTCTCATCGTTGGGATCTTTGGGAATCAGCGCTTCCTTGAGTTCTTCAGAAAGCCGGTCGCGTTTTTCCTGGAGGGTTTTAATCTCCTCTTTAATCATAGCGGTCATTTCTGCATCCAGGCTTTCGGCCTGCATGGTCTGAGTATTTTCCAGCGATTTGAGAGTGTCCTTATAGTCTACATATCTGCTGACCAGGGATTCGATACCTGCCCTTTCTTTGGCCAGCATTTGCAGTTGTTTCATATCAGACAGTACTTCCTGCGAAGCCATCTGCTCGGTTATCTCGTTAAAGCGTTTTTCGATTTTTTCGAGTTGTTCAATCATATTACAGTCACCGCACTAATTATAAGTATTAATCTGGTGTAAGGCAAAAAAGATCTCTCTGGAGACTAGTTGTCCTGGTTTTTAACCCTGACGCGGTTAAGGTTTGCCGGGTGTTGCCGGGTTGGCTGGAGCGGTTGGCCAGATC
>CAITCX010000476.1 GCA_903890885.1 uncultured Dehalococcoidia bacterium | reverse complement strand
GGCCAAAAAGGTGTTAAACCTGAAAGGAATAGAAGTTTTGGCGCATACCGTACAGATAGGTGGTGTCAAAGCCGCAAAGTCGTCATACCAACAAATACGAACCCAAACTTATAGTAATCCCTTGAGGTGTACCGATCCTGAAGCGGCCCAAAAGATGCTTGAACAGATTAAACAGGCCGAACTGGAGGGGGACAGCTTGGGAGGAGTGATTGAAGGGCTGGCTTTGAATTTGCCGGTGGGATTGGGTGAACCATATTTTGACACTATGGAAGGCCAGTTGTCGAAGGCGTTATTTGCCATTCCAGCCGTTAAAGGTGTGGAGTTTGGCGCAGGTTTCGCTGTGGCGGATATGCAAGGCTCGCAGAATAACGATCCGATGAGAATTAAAGACGGCAAAGTAGTTCTTGAGACTAATAACTCCGGTGGAATTTTGGGAGGGATCAGTGACGGAATGCCGTTGATACTGAGAGTGGCCGTCAAACCCACACCTTCCATCAAGCAGGAACAGAAGAGCGTGAATTTACGCACTCTTCAGGAGACTGAAGTAGCAGTCAAAGGCCGACATGATGTATGCCTGGCCCCGCGGGTTACAGTGATTGTGGAAGCCATGATAGCAGTGACTTTATGTGATTTTGGTTTAAGAACTGGACTGATTGAGAGGGTTGTAAAATGAGCCTGGATAATTATAGAAAACAGATTGATGAGATGGATGCCCGCATTGTAAAGCTAATCGGAGAGCGTATCCAGATAACTCGTAATATAGGCAAAGAGAAGATGGAAACGGGGCGATCTATCGAGGACAAGTCTCGTGAGAAGGTAGTTTTGGAGCGGGTAAAAAATCTGGCTCGTTTGGAAAACCTTAATCCGGACGAAGTAGAGAAAATCTACCAGCGCATTATCTTGGCCTCCAAGGAGGTGCAGGGTATTACAGCTTCGTTTCAGGGCGAGATAGGAGCCTATAGCGAAGAAGCCGCCTTCCAATATTTCGGCAGCGGCGTCCAGCTTAAACCCTGTGAAAGTCTAGAGGACGCCTTTCAGGCGGTGGAAAACCAGGATGTTCAATACGGCATCGTACCCGTCGAAAATTCGCTGGAGGGCAGCATCCCCCGCACTTACGATCTGCTGCTGGATTCCGCTTTAAAGGTAAGTGGAGAAACCCAGCTCAGGGTGGTTCATTGTTTAATTGGCCTGCCGGATGCCAAAATCGATTCCATCAAAGAAGTCTATTCTCATCCTCAAGCCCTTGGTCAGTGCAAGACCTTTTTACGCCAGATGGGTTGGAAGCTTACTCCCTCCTATGATACGGCAGGCAGCGTCAAAATGATCAAGGAAAATATGATGGAGGATAGAGCTGCCATCGCTAGCGCTCGTTCTGCCGAGATTTACGGTATGAAGATACTGGTGCGCAGCATTGAAGATAACAACAACAATTTTACCCGCTTTTTTGTAATTTCACGGCAGGATGCTTCGCTTTCTGGCAGTGATAAGACTTCTATTGTATTCACAGTCAAACATACTCCAGGCGCCTTATACGAAACCCTGCAGAAATTAGCAGCGGCCAAAATAAATTTGACCAGAATCGAGTCACGCCCAACTCGCCAAA
This sequence comes from uncultured Dehalococcoidia bacterium, assembly GCA_903890885.1. Classification (GTDB taxonomy): domain Bacteria; phylum Chloroflexota; class Dehalococcoidia; order Dehalococcoidales; family UBA3254; genus UBA3254. The sequence goes on along the minus strand of CAITCX010000476.1, from coordinate 1,845 downwards.
AACCCTGGGAATATAATTTCTATGTGGATATTGAAGGTCACCGGGAATCTCCCGTCATAAAACAGGCCTTGACAGAACTGGAGAAATCCGCAGTGTTTTTGAAAGTACTGGGATCATATCCGAAGTTCAAGTAGCTGAGGAAATTCTAAGTACGTTAGTTCATATTTCAAATTTAAATAGAATCAGGAAAACTTATTATGAAAATAGCGATCATTGGCGGAGCAGGCAAAATGGGCAGATGGCTGGCCGGGTTCCTGCAGAAAGAAGGGCATGAGATAATAGTCTGTGACAAGGACAAAACCAGGCTAACGGCTGTACAGGACAATCTGGGAGTATCAGTGGCTTCTATTTCCCAAGCTATGAAAGAGTCGGATGTAATTGTTCTGGCTGTAAACATAGATTTCTTTGAGGAAGCTGTCAAAGAGATAAGCCCCTTTGTTCGCCCGGGACAGGTAATTCTGGACATTACCTCTATCAAAGAACAGCCGGTCGATTTGATGCATAAGTATTTAGAAAAAGCTACAGTTTTGGGAACGCATCCACTCTTTGGCCCGGGCGCCAAAGACGCTGCCAACCAGAACTTCGTATTGACGCCCACCAGCGATGCTGAGATTATGCTGGCTCAGAAAGTAAGGAACTATCTTCAAAAGCATAATGCCGTAGTAACGCTGATGACTCCCCGTAAGCATGATGAGATGATGGCGGTTGTTCTGGGTTTGGCTCACTTTATTTCTATTGTTACTGCCGATACTTTAGCCGAGATAGGGAAACAGTCGCAATTTAAGTCAATAGGTGGTTCAACCTTCCGGGTATTGACCACATTAGTGGAAAGCGTTGTTTCGGAAGATCCGGAACTTTATGCCACGCTGCAAATGAAGTTGCCTTATGTGTCCGAGGTGGAAGAGCTTTTCCAGATGCAGGCGGCTAAATGGGCGGCGATTGTGAAAAATAAGGACAAACAGACATTTGTTAAGCAGATGACAGCCTTAAAATATAAATTCGCCACGGATAATACCAACTTCGGGCAGGCTTACGAGAACATGTACAAGATCATTGAATGGTTGTAGAATAAAACATAAGTTCAGGTTGCCTGAAATTTGAACAATAAATGGCAATATCTATCTATGTGTTTTATCCCCAAATCACTCCGCATAAATACAGGCTCAATACGCCGGTAATCAGTAAGACAGGGGTAACAATTAATCCCACTTTGAAGTACTGCATAGGACGGATGTCCAAACCTCGCTTCCTCAATAAGACCAGCCATAACATCGAAGAAAGCGATCCCAGAATAGTCAGGTTTGGGCCTAGATCAGCCCCCATAATAGCGCCGTATACCAAACTATTATTAAATACGGCGCTTTGAGTCGACATCGTTCCCAGGCTGGCGACGGAAACCATCATCATTGACCAGTTATTAACCAGATTGGACCCCAGGGCAGTGCTCAGTGTGACCGAGAAAAGTGCCTGAAGATGGCCGTGCTCAGCTACTTTGGTTAGTCCCTCCGCGATGAGTTTTATTACGCCGGCGTTTTCCAGTCCTTTAACCAGCAAGGCCAGGGCGAAAATAAAGAGGAAGATTGACCATGAAATCCCTGAGGCAACAACTTTCATTTTAATACGTTTGAAAACAAAGCCGCAGGCCAGAAGAATGATTGCTCCGCCCGCTGCGGGATAGGATAACGGCAAACCGTAGACTGAAACCAGTATATATCCCAGGGTGGTCAGGCCCAGGCCGGTGCTGACGGTCAGGAAAAAGCCATCGATTTTAATCGGTTCTTCGGGTTGACCGTGGCAGTTGACGGCGGTAAGTTCTTTACGGAATAACCACCTGAATATCAAAAG
>CAITCX010000475.1 GCA_903890885.1 uncultured Dehalococcoidia bacterium | reverse complement strand
TTTTGTCATTAACGCTAGCGATGGTTTGACGGGCATCCATAAAGGCATCCCGCGCACGCCTTTGCCAGAACAGCACTACGATAACCAGGACCGGTACGAAAGTTAATGTCAGGAGTCCCAGTTTTACATTCATGATGAGCATTATAGCTGCTATGGTCAGCAGGGTTAGAGCATTGGCCATCAGGGTAATTATGTCCTGGGAAACCAGGGACTGTAATTGACCGACATCATTCTGGACACGGGACATGATCTTGCCAACCTTATTGTTGTCATAGAAACTTAAAGGCATCATCTGCAAATGATCAAATAATTGCGTGCGCATCTTGTACAGAGTACGCTGTCCGGCATAGGTCAAGAAAGATATTTGCATATACTGGCCCGCCCAGTTTATCAGGGTCAGGACGATATATCCGATCGCTGCCCAGGTCAGCATGGAAACATTACCGGATATCATATTGTTGGTGGCCAGAGCAACCGCCAGGGGAGTAATCACCGAAGTCGCTGAGTTAATAATTACTCCAACGCCTCCGAGAGCCATCCATTTTTTAACCTTTGACAGATATGCGGGCAAACGCTTTACCACATCGAAATAGGTTATCTTGCTTCCCCCGGCATCGGTAGAATCCATTCCTCCCTGAAAACGTACCTTGCTGGATGTCCCCGTTTTACTGCGACCTGTGCTAGCCATAATTAAGCCTCCGCCACAGTTTTTAGGTTACTTTGAGCCGCGTCGAGTTGAGACGAATATATTTGTCGGTATATTCCGTTCTGGTTGATAAGATCGTCATGCTTGCCCTTTTCCACGATCTGTCCGTCTTTCAGCACCAGGATCAGGTCGGCGTTCCTGATGACCTGCAGCCGGTGGGTGATTATGAAAGTAGTCCGGCCTTTGATCAATTCTTCCAGAGAGTTGCGGATCAGGCGTTCAGTACGGGCATCAACACTGGAGGTCGAGTCATCCAGTATTAAAACGCTGGGATTCATCAGTAAGGTCCGCGCGATTACAATGCGCTGTTTTTCTCCTCCGGAAAGGGTCAAACCTCGTTCTCCAACCCAGGTATCGTATCCCTCTGGCAGGCTTTGAACAAAATCATGGATTTGAGCGGTTTTAGCCGCTGCGATTATCTGCTCCATGCTGGCTTCAGGTAGTCCAAATCCAATATTAGTTCTTATCGAACCGTTGAATAAAAATACATCCTGCTGTGCGACGCCAATATGTTGCCGCATTGAGGCTAAGGTTACATCCCGCACATCCACACCATCAATGGTAATGCGTCCGCTTGTGACATCATAAAACCTCAGCATCAAATGGGTAATAGTGCTCTTCCCGCTGCCGGAACCGCCCACCAGGGCCACTTTTTGTCCGGGTTCGGCGCTAAAATTGATGTCTCTGAGGGTGTCCTCGTTGCCGGTATAGCTAAAGTTAACATTTTCAAAACAGATTCGCCCTTTGACACCGTTCAGGGCCATTGCGCCGGGCTTGTCTTTAACTGCCGATTCGGTGTCCAGAATCTCCAGGATTCGTTGCCCTCCGGAGACGAAGCGAGTATAGGTGTTAACTGTTTGTCCCATCATCTGGATCGGCCAGGCTAGCATTCCCAGGTAAAGTATAAACTGGGTTACACCTCCCACAGTCAGGGTCCCCTCGATAACCTGCCGGCCCCCATACCACAGGATCACCCCTGCAGGTATGCCCATCAAGACAAACATCAACGGCATATTCAAGGCCTGTTGTTTGGCTGTAAAGACGGTCTGGTCGTAAAGTATTCTGGCATCCTTATCAAATTTCCGGCTTTCCTCTTCTTGCCTGGAAAAAGCCTTGACTACTCTGACACCCATCAGGTTTTCCTGTAAGGTATTACCCAGGGCGCCCATCGTTTGCTGGACTTTGAGCCACATAGGACCTACTCTATGACCGAAATAGTAAACCACCCAACCGATTGGTGGCAAAAACACGGCGGTGATTAAAGCCAACTGCCAGTTCAGGGAAAAAAGTAAATACAAGACGCCGATCAGCATCAAGACATTTTGTATTGTATCCGTTACTCCTCGGGCGATAAACTCCCGGACGGCTTCTACATCCACCGTGGCACGGGACAGGATCTGACCTGTCTGGGCTTTGTCATAGTAAGCAAAGCTCAACCGTTGCAAATGGTCATATAACTCGTTCCGCATGTCATATGCCGTGCTTTGAGAGGTCCTCTGCGCCAAATATTGGCTGCCAAAGTTGGCAAAACCCGTAATGGCAGCGGCACCTACGACCAATATGGCATCCATGATTATCGTACTATGCGCTCCAGAATTAAGAGCGGTATCTATGCCCTGCCCTAAAAAGCGAGGCATGACAAGTTCTGAGGCCGTGGCCATTACCAGCAGGATAAATGAGAAGAACATCCCCAACCAGTGGTATTTAACGTAGGCTAAAAGGCGTAAAGTTATTTTCATATTACTTTTGACTCTTCATTTTGCAGAATATTTATATCCACAGAGAATTTATTTAAATCTTTTTCGGTAAACGGCTTGTATTGTATAACAGGCCCGTATATAATGTCCAACTTTTACACCGGGAGGTATTTAATAATTAATAAGGTTGCCGAGGCACTGGATGCTGACCTGGAAATTAATCTTAGACCTGAACAAGTTTTATTACCAAAATCAGTGCTGTCCAGGATTATCGGAAACCAGTATTTTGGACAAGTCTGAAATTGATTATCGAACACATAAGAAAGCGCTGGGTGAATCAATCATCCAGCGCTTTCTGAATTTTAACCGGAAACAGTGTTACGGAAGGGCCACCGTGTAAATATTCCCGTTATCCGTGGCTACCATGAGGGTTTTTCCATCCGGTCCACCAAAACCCATGCTGGTTGGCCGACCGGAGGTGATTTTGATATATGCAAGCTTGGTGCCCTCAGGTGAATATACATAAACTCCATCCTGACAGGCAATCCAGATATTGCCGGCAGCGTCCACCTGTATACCTTCGGCCGTAGCAGTACCACTCAGAAATTTTTTACCGTTGCTGGTTGAACCATCTGCAGCTACAGAAAAAGACATAACCTGGTTAGACATGGTTAAGGTCATATATAGCGTTTTTTGGTCGGGAGAGAGACCTACTCCATTAGGAATAGAGTATTGGCCTTCCAGAACCAGCTCACCGGCTGGGGTAAGGCGGTACAGGCCCATGAAAGTTACGCCAACAGGAGACGGCGGGGAAAAATAAGGATCGGTGAAGTAGATAGTTCCGTCATCGCGCATTACCATTTTGTTAGGGCCGTTCAAGGCTTTGCCCTGGTATTTATCGACAAGTACCTTGCGGGTTCCGTCAGCAAGTGTGCGGACGACGCTGCGGGTTCCCCACTCTGCAGATATCAGGCTGCCGTCCTTGTCAAAAATCATGCTGTAGGTTTTATTACCTGGGTCTTTATATAGAGTAACGGTATTTGGCAATGCCAGTTGGTACAGCTTGTTTCCGTCACGGTCTGAGAACAGGAAGACATTGTGGGCCTTGTCCCAGACTGGGCCTTCAGAAAAATAGATCTTAGACTTACTGCTAATTAAGACCGGGGTCCCGATTTTGGTGAAATCCATCGCAGCAGGTTTTACTGGTGAAGCAGATGGACTGGCTGGTGAAGGAGATGGACTGGCCGGTGGAGCAGAAGGACTGGCCGGTGGAGCAGAAGGACTGGCCGGCGGAGCAGAAGGACTTGGCGGCGGAGCAGTTGGACTGGTCGGCGGGGGAGCAACGCTGGATGGTGGATTGGCTGATGGAGGTGGTGGCGGCGGATTGGAAGAACTGGCAGGCGGAGGAGCCACATTTGATGGGGTAATGGGCACTGAGACTGATGTAGAACTGGCAGGCGGAGCTGACGTTGGAGCGGAGGTTATCACCTTTGATGTCGAACTGGCAGGAATTGACGATGAAGGAACGGGTGCTGCCGGAGGCGCCGACGAACACGCAGCCAGAAAAACCAAGCTGGCTGTCAGGATGCCATGTACTACTAGTTTATTTCTCATATATCCTCCTTCTCACTGAGTTATTTTCACTAATACTACTTATAGCCAGTCCCGGTGTCAAGTCTTTATTCAAGATAAAACCACAATATAAGTTTTATGACATCATGCAATCCATAGCGCAGTTTAATCACACGTCATTCTTGCGGTTTTAAGGTATTTTGAGGTGATCCAAAAACTGAAAATAATTGCTGCGATTTATGAAGATATGGCCTTTCCCATTGGTGGTATTTGTTCTTAACTCGTTGTAAAATTGGCTGTTTGAATTAGGTGTATTACTTGGTATATATTTGTACTGACTTGGTCTTTTAAGAGTCTTGTTAAAATATATGAAAATTTCAAAAGCAGTTTTCTATATCCTGTATGCGGTTATGGCTATTGTCATTGTCGTGAGTATGGTGTTTGCCTTTATTCCCCGGGCAAATTAACCGATAATTTCTGGCTCTATTTGCGTGTACCTTTTATATTCCTTCCGCTTTTGGTTAATCAATTCGCTGAAATACCTTGTGACCTGGCCGTGCCGAATAATGTTACTTGCCCTGATAGTTTTATTAAGCCATAATTATTCTGTTGATGAAAACGCGCTGCCATAAAATATTTTTATTTTCCAAAACCTTCCTTAATAAAACGAGAGAAATTGATAGAGGCTTAGGCCGCTACGTTGAAAGATTTTCTCGCTATTTGTGGCCGTGGCGAGAAAAATGGCTTGTGTTGCTGGTCGGAACGCTTGTCGTTCTCGATTTTTCCAGTACTTATCTGCTTTTGGTGCTGAGTAAGAAAGATAATTTCTACGAAAGTGGTCTTCTTGCTGCCTGGGCATTGGATAGAGGAGGGTTCGCTTTTCTTTTACTAATTGATATAGTTGCCGCTGTATTTCTCTCACTGGCGGCCTTTACCGTGAGATATCTCTACAACAAACAGGGGTTTTATAATTATGGGCGGACTGCTTTTGTGTTCCTTCTCTTTCCTTATATTGCCTTTACAGTTTTGGCTATAGCCAATAATATTATTTTGCTATTGCGTTGACCTTCACAGCAATAACTTCTGTATTTATCTGGGCTGAATCCAGCGCTTTTAAATAGCGGGGTATGTAGTATTTTAATATAATGGAAATAATACAAAGCTGAAAATGCCTGCCTCTGGTTTGTGTTAAGTTGTCCGGATTTGCTGATCGTCCCGTCAGCACCGAATATGGTTTAAACAATTTGTCTGAGAGTAATTCCGGTAGTTCAGAATCAATTGTATTCTTTATAGAAGTATTAAATATTGGAGGCTATCCCGATGAAGTTATTAAAGTTCAGCCATTACAACAATATTTCCAATTTGAACCCGGCCGCAATTTATAGGGAGGACGTTGTCGGCAGCGGAGAAAAAGCCAGAAACCTGCGCAGCACATTTGCCATAATGCCTCCTCACCAAAAGGTGCCGTATCATTATCATGTTAATCGGGAAACTTTCATTTTGTTTATCAGCGGTACGGCTACGGTAACCATCGAGGGCAAGGAGTATACTATTCAAGCCAATGAGATGATTTATATCCCGGCAGGCGAGAAACACGGCACCGCTAATAACGCTGATGTTGAGCTTCGCTACCTCGAGTTTTTTACAGGAACTGAGGGTGTGGACGACCGCATTAACGCATAAAACGCCAGTGCCTCCAGCCTGAACTCTTATAACCAGGCCCTTTTAACCGGCAAAGCCAGATAGTGGAACTGGCTGTCGAAATGAAAAGACCGGGGACAGGAATCCCCGGCCTTTTTTGTGGTCTGATATTGCAATAAGATAGAATCAAGCCGGTTATTCGAGTATTACGTTAAACTTCATTGAACCAGCATCAAGAATACTTCCGCTTATAGCATCGCGCAATGCAGTAGCATCGGCAGCCTTGGGATCGGTGAGTTTGTCAGGCATCTTGGAAAGGGCATAGACGATGACTGTGTAATTGAACGTACCTGTACCTCCCCCGCAAGGCAACTGGTAGGCATTGGCACTGTGGTCGTTACTGCCGAGTGTTCCGATTTTGGGATCAACTGTATTTTCAGCAATACCCTCGGGTAGACCGGTTGCAGTGCCCGGGATATTATACACGACCAAGAATACACCTTCATCGCCTCCGCCCCGTATAGTGGTTATCAGAACAGCAAAACTCTTAGTGCCGGCCGGAGCCCCGGTCCAGGTTAGAGGCAGAGATTTTCCAGAGACATCAGTGCCACTAGAGGCACCATTGCATGCATATGGGTCTTTAAGGATACCACCATCTTTAACAACAGAACTGGTGACGATCAATTTTCCGCTCATAGGTGGAAGGGGGACAGGAGATGCACCACCGCCAGGAGCAGGAGCAGGAGCAGATCCACCACCGGCAGGCGGCGGCTGAGACACAGCAGGCGGCGGCTGAGAAGAAGGAGCGGGGGGTTTAGGGCTGGCGGCCGGTTGAGAGGTTGCAGGAGGCGGCGGCTGTGAAGTAGAAGAAGCAGGCGCCGGAGGGGCTGCGGCCGGGGTAGTCAATGGAACTGAGGACGAAGAGAGCGCGGGTGTACTGGTTTTACTTACAGTGGCTGCAGGGGTAGCTGATGGAAGTGCACTGTTAGCGCAGCCACCTGTCATCATCAGCAAAGCTAAAACAGTCAAAATGCCGATAATAATCGAAAAGATTTGAAGCCGTTTACACATTTGTTTCTTCCTCCTTACTTTTCAAGGTGTTTTTCCCTGACATTAATATTTCATAAACAAGGTCGTTGGTTGCTAAATTTATAATCCGCCATTTTCCTTATCGACCGTAAGTAAGTTGAGCTGGAGCATTTTTATCCTTTGAAAGCGATAATATACCCATCGCATATGTTTGTCAAAAAGACAAAATTCTTTCAGATAATTTATATTCTGGTAAGAAACCATGTATATTTGCCGGACGGTTATGGTGGGAAGAAACTTATCACCCAGAGGAACCATCACCGGAAGAAAACCCTTAATACACTGGTAAAATATATTTTTTGTGGCATAAAGACCCATTATCTTTTAATCTTGATGCCAGTTTTGCCCCATGTTCGGTTTATATATTCAATCCTCCCAAATTTTCTTAACGTTCTCATATAATGAATGTAATACCTCTAAAAATTTATCATTGTGATTGAGGGACTGTTGTTATTCGCATTGTTTTAAGTGTTAGGAGAGAATATCTGAATTATTGATACTGTTATTTCTCAAAATGTAATAATCAATAAATGGTTTAAGGGAGAAAACATTATGAATGAGGATAACGAACGTATGGCAACCGGCAGCGATCACAAACACACTGCCGGTGGCGGCATATCAAACCATGACTGGTGGCCGAACCATTTGAAACTTGATATTCTGCACCAGCATTCCTCTAAATCCAATCCAATGGACGAGAGTTTCAACTACGCTAAAGAGTTCAAGAGTCTCGACCTGGCGGCCTTGAAGAATGACCTGCGTGGGCTGATGACAAGGTCGCAGGACTGGTGGCCGGCGGATTTCGGGCACTATGGGCCTTTGTTTATCCGTATGGCCTGGCATAGTGCAGGCACTTACCGCATGGGCGATGGCCGCGGCGGCGCCAGTGCTGGCCAGCAGCGGTTTGCACCCCTCAACAGCTGGCCTGACAATGCTAACCTCGACAAAGCCCGTCGGTTGCTCTGGCCGATCAAGCAGAAATACGGCCGGAAGATTTCCTGGGCAGATTTGATGGTGCTTGCCGGTAACGTCGCCCTGGAGTCGATGGGATTCAAGACCTTCGGCTTTGGCGGCGGACGCGAGGACGTATGGGAACCGGACGAGGGAGTCTACTGGGGTTCCGAAACTACCTGGCTTGGTGATAAACGGTATTCAGGGGTGAGGGACCTTGAAAACCCGCTTGCTGCCGTGCAGATGGGGCTGATTTACGTTAATCCCCAGGGCCCGAACGGTAATCCGGATCCCATAGCTGCAGCCAAAGACATTCGAGAGACCTTTGCTCGCATGGCGATGAACGACGAGGAAACTGTCGCTCTTATTGCTGGCGGTCACTCCTTCGGTAAAACCCACGGAGCTGGAGATGCTTCACTGGTAGGCCCGGAGCCAGAAGCTGCCCCAATCGAAGAACAGGGTCTCGGCTGGAAGAGCAAATTGGGTACAGGCAAAGGCGGTGACACCATCACCAGCGGTTTGGAAGTTATCTGGACTAACACTCCAACTAAGTGGAGTAACAACTTTTTCCGGATCCTGTTTAGCTTTGAGTGGGAACTGACTAAAAGCCCCGCTGGTGCGTACCAGTGGAAGCCCAAGGACAACGCCGGTGCTGGTACGGTGCCAGATGCGCACGACCCTTCAAAGCGCCAATCCCCATCCATGTTGACCACGGACCTTGCTCTGCGGTTCGATCCTGTCTATGAGAAGATTTCACGGCGCTTTCTGGATAATCCGGATTATTTTGCGGACGCTTTTGCCCGGGCGTGGTTCAAGTTGACTCACCGTGATATGGGCCCGCGCGTTCGCTATCTCGGTCCTGAGGTTCCGGCGGAAGAGCTAATCTGGCAGGACCCCATTCCCTCCGTCAATCACCAACTGATCGATGCACTGGATATAGCCTCCCTTAAATCCAGAATCCTGACCTCCGGCCTATCTGTGTCGGACCTCATTTCGACCGCTTGGGCGTCGGCATCCACCTTCCGAGGCTCCGACAAGCGTGGTGGCGCCAATGGTGCAAGAATTCGTCTTGCGCCT